>NZ_JBFUHM010000018.1:0-98019 GCF_056402395.1 Peribacillus sp. P4_B1 | reverse complement strand
ACTTTAAGGGGACTTAAAAAATTGTCGATGCAGGCGATGCTTATTTTCGCTGCCATTAATTTAAAGAAGATGGCCAATTGGACATGGCGAGGTCCAAAAATGGCCTAACATAGTGGGCTCGTAGAGCCCCAATCTCCTAACTTCAGGCAAAAATTCAAAGGGAATCTCAAAAAGGGGTTCGGAATTTTTTAATTCCGAACCCCTTTTGTCTACAAACTGAAAAATCCGACCAATTGAGGTCGGATTTTTTTTATAATGTTTTAGCAGTATCCGCCATATCCGCCGCCGTATCCACCGCCGTACCCGCCGGCACAACTACATCCAACAATGATTAAGAGTATAAACAATACGACTATAAAGGCGAAACCTCCACCAAATCCAATACCGCCACCGCCACAACTATTGCCACAACCTGACATATCTAAACATCTCCTTTTTTTTTAGGAGGAACTCAAATGGGTTATATATTCTTATGCCCTAATCTGGAAAAAGTTACTGATTGGCAAGCCTTTTAAATGTGCGATTCTTTACATTATCTTATATTTAAATTAGAGAAAAAAAGGTTAAAGAAATAAAAAGAAAAATTAAAATTAAAGGAACTGACAGATAGGGGCAAATTCTTTAACCCATTTATTACGTCTGATACACCATATTCGCCCCTTAATTCTCTTACTGAATTACCCGAGTGATAAAGATCTACAATGGTCTTCTTGTATTCATTATTATATTTCTTCCCTGTATTCTAACGTTCCAATACGAACACGTCCTCTCAAAAATCATTGACTTAACTAAAATACGTCCATGAAACTACACTAACTCCAACCTCTCCCCTTTTTAAAAAAGAACGCACAACACCGATGCTCTCACAAAGGAATCATACGTTTGGATTGTCAAACTAAATCAAACAACTTTTTTAAGGGATAATTTTTTATATTCTAGAGGACTTAAGTAGCCAAGAGTGGCGAACTCAGTCTTAATGATTTTAAAGGTCGCTTCCGCGACAGCGTTATCATAAGGGCAACCTTTCATACTTAGTGAACGACCAATCTCAATTTGTTTAACGTTTCGTCAATCAGTTTGTTTTTAAATTCATTTCCTCGATCTGTGTGGAAGAGCTGAATATCACGGAGGTTCCCTTTTATAGATGCAAACGCTCTTGCCACAAGCTTCGCGTCCTTGTTAGGTCCTGTGTTAATCCAATGATTTCACGATTAAAGAGATCGACAAAGTCACAAATGTAATGCCATTTATTTTTGACTTTGACATATGTTAAATCGCTGACCACTACTTTTTTCTCTTCTTCTTGAAGGAATTCCCGATTTAATGCCGAATAAGATTGATTGTTTTATATTAGTCTCTCCAGCAAGAATACGGTCAGGGTCTAAATTTGAAATGATTAAGAATATTTATCTTCCTTTAATCCTGTTCAATACTACTTCATCTGAAAAATATCTCAATAAAATTACAAACATTATGTCAACTAATAGTATGAAAGAAATTGATAAACTCATTATTGGAGATATATTTAAATTTATTAAACTTGATCAAGAAATGCCTAAATTAATGGAGAAGGAGGAATTAATGCATTACAGCTGTCCAACTTTGATTATCGCAGGAGAAAAAGATATCTTTTCCCAGCCAATCGATTAAACAAAGTAGTAAGAGAAATCATATCAAATTTAATTGCATTCAAAACATTGGATATGGGACATTTTCCTTCTGGAGAACATTTAATAGAAATTAACAATGAAATTAAAGAATTTTTAAATACTCACTACGAATATCGAGTTAAATAGTATTCGAGTACACCAGATTATAAAACTTATATGCTTATTCCAGAAAAGGGCGCTTTCCGGAGTAACGAAAAAAGTCCAATTTCTCAATTTAAATGCTGAGAAATTGGACTTTTTTATATTCACTTATAGTGCAAAATAACGCTTAAAATAGATGAAAATAACTCATAAAGTGACATACAGTCATTTTCCGATGAAGTTTGGTTTTCTTTTTTCGACGAAAGCTTTTATTCCTTCTTGGTGGTCCGCTGTTTGACGCATTTTCATTTGAGCAGCTTTTTCAATCTCAAGGATCTTAATTAATAGCGGGCGATTTTTTTCACTAAGAATCTTTTTCGTTTTAATCATGGCCTGAACCGGGCTTTGCAGCCATGATTGCACCTTCTTCTCTACCGCATGTTCCAAGGTTCCGTCTGCCACTTCATGAATGAGGCCCTTTGCTTTTGCTTCAAGCGCTGTAAGCACTTTACCTTCCCAGATCAATTCTTTCGCACCTACTTCACCAAGACGGCGTTCAAGGAAAAAGTGTCCGCCGCCATCAGGGATTAATCCAATCCCGATAAAATTCATCGCAACCTTACTGTCCGAATCGGCAATAAGGTGATCGGTTGCAAGAGCTATACTCAACCCAAGCCCTGCAGCTGCACCATGAATGGCACTGATGGTCAATTTAGGCATGAAGTATAGAGTTGTCACCAATTCACTGATTCCATCCATCAGTTCATCGAAAGCGTTTTCTTTTCCAGGCGCGAGCATCATCTTAATGTCACCACCTGCGGAAAATGCTTTCCCATTCCCTTTTATAATGACGACGTCCACTTTATCATTCTCACTTACTTCCTTAAGGGCATTAATGAAATCATGCAGCATTAACGGATTTAAAGAATTCATGGCCTCTGGACGGTTCATTGCAACAGTAGCGGTCCGGTCCGAATATGTGACTAAAACAGTGCCTGCAGGTAATGTCGATTCAATACTCAATTTATTTCCTCCTCTTTTGTTCTATGAATCTATTATATAGTTTTGATAAGTTGTCAGAATAGGGTGAAAAGTTTCAATTAAATAAACATATTATCACTTCTTGATATATTTATCCTGAAGCTGATCTCGCAAAGCCCTTTTCAGGAACTTCCCAACACCCGTTTTCGGAATATCTTCCAAAAAGACCACTTCATCCGGCAGCCACCATTTTGCAAATTGCGGCTTTAAAAATTCGATGATGTCTTCTTGGGACACCTGCCCCTTGTATTCGTCTTTCAAAACAACACAAGCAATCGGTCGTTCCTGCCATTTTTCGTGAGGCACTGCAATCACCGCCGCCTCAAAGACTCCTTCATTGGCCATTAATGCATTCTCTATATCAACGGAAGAAATCCACTCACCGCCGCTTTTAATCAAGTCCTTAGTCCTGTCGACGATTTTCACGAATCCTTCTTCATCAATCGTGACAACATCCCCGGTATAAAGCCAGCCATCTTTAAAAGTATCCTCTGACCGCTCATCCTTAAAATATTCATTCGCAATCCATGGACCTCTAATTAGTAATTCGCCCATTTCTTTTCCATCAGGTTTTACTTCGCCGTCCTGGCCGATCACTTTAATTTCAATCATTGGCGAGACAAGGCCCTGCTTGGCCTTCAACTCATATAGTTCTTCTTCAGGGAGGTCTTCCTGATAGCTTTTTGGTTTGGAAACAAAAACGAGCGGGCTTGTTTCAGTCATTCCATAGGCATGCAGGAATGGAATCCCGTACTTTTGTTCAAAGGTTTTAATCATGCTTTTTGGGGCAGCCGACCCTCCGCATAAAACTGCGCGAATGCTGCTCATATCATAGCTACCTTCTTCCAGCTCCTTCAATAGGCCCAGCCATATCGTCGGAACCCCTGCTGCAATTGTAACCTTCTCCGTTTCTATAAGCTTTGCCAAAATTTTTGGGGTGAAGTAGGGTCCAGGCAAAACCATCTTAGTGCCAAACCAAACACTGGCAAAAGGCATGCCCCAAGCATTCACGTGAAACATGGGCACGACTGCAAGGGCCACATCCCGTTCGCTTATTGCTGTAGAATCAGCAAGTCCCAATGCAATCGCATGCAACAAAATCCCGCGATGTGAATAAACCACACCTTTTGGATTCCCGGTCGTGGCGGAGGTATAACATATGCCGGCAGGAGCATTTTCATCCAAAGCTTGAATGAAGGGCTGTTTTGGATTCCCTTCGGCTAATAACTTTTCATAATGATAAATTGGTGAAAGGGTCGTTTCAGGCAGCTCATCTTTATCGGTCATTAAGATATATCCTTCCACGGTCGTTAACTCATCTTTAATCGCTTCTAACAGGGGGATGACATCCGGATCTATCAGTAATAATCGATCTTCCGCACTATTGATGATATAAGAAACATGTTGGGGTGAGAGACGCATATTAATTGTATGTAGGACAGCGCCATGACAAGGAATCGCAAAATAAGCTTCTAAATGCCGATGATGGTTCCAGGCAAGTGTTCCAACACGGTCACCTGTTTTAATACCGAATTTTTCAAGGTTACTAGCTAGCCTTCTTGTACGCGCAGCAATTTCAGCATACGTAAAAGTGTGAATTCCACCATCCGTACGCGAAACTACCTCTTTCTTCGGAAAATATTTTTCAGCTCTCTCAATGATTTGAGTCATGATTAATGGAGTATCCATCATTCCAATCTCCCCCTTGTATTGAAAACGTCTTCATTATATATTCGACCAGAAAAAAAATAATCCTTTATCCCTAGGTGCTTTTTACTTTTAAGACCATATTTTTTCGCTATAGCAGATTGGCTACCCTCATTATTTAAATAACTTTGGTCAACCTGAATCTTGAATTCCTCTGAATAAGTTTGAAATTTATCCCCTTTTTTAGCCATAATAAAATTCCCTCCAAGAAATTGTGTAACATCCATGTTTTTTCATGGACTTTTTACACTGGCTACTTTAAGGGGGAATATCAACCAGATCCTTTTTTTAAAATATTCTAATCGTTCACCCTGCAGTTCTAAGAATGTCGGAATTATAGGTCAACGGCCCGTTTTTAAGTTAAAGACAAAGAATAACGAGGCAACGACCTATTTTTTATGTTTCTTTCCAGAAAAAGAGGTAATAGTAAAGATACAATTATATTTAAAAGGGAGCTCATTTATGGTAAACAAGATAAACGAAGAACTTGAGGCATATTGTGCGAGCGAATATTCAAAGCTATCACGGGTGATCGTCTGTGAACCTCGTTATATGGAGATCCGTGAAATCATTAACGAAACGCAAAAAGAGTTTATAGAAAAAAATATCGATAAGGAACTTGCCAGGGAACAGCACGCCCAATTTATTAAGGCACTTGAACATGAAGGGATTGAAGTCATCAAACTTCCGCCTAAATATACATATCCAGAACAGGTTTTTACGAGAGATATCGGTTTCACTCTTGGCAATACCGTTTACGTAGCCGAGATGGCTACAGGTATCAGGCAGGGTGAGGAACTATTATTGAAATCCTGGCTCGAAACGAATGGTATCCCATTTTTCAACCTCCGCGAAAACCATATAGAGGGAGGGGATGTCATTATCGACGGAAAAACCATCTATATTGGAGTCAGTGATAGAACGAATGAAACATCTATTAAGCATCTCCAAACCTTATTACCGGAATACGAAATCATCGCGGTGCCTTTCATTGAAAAATTCCTTCATTTAGACTGCGTTTTCAATATCATATCACCAACAGAGGCGCTTATTTTTCCAGAGTCCTTTACAAAAAAAGAGTTGGATTTATTAGCTTCACGTTATGACATAATTGAAGTGACTATAAAAGAACAATTCACATTAGGGACCAATGTGCTTTCCATTGGGAATAAAAAATTATTCAGCCTCCCATGTAATAAAAAGGTAAATAGTCACCTTCGTGAACGCGGATACGAAGTCATAGAAGTTGATATAAGCGAAATCATCAAGTCCGGTGGCTCTTTCCGTTGTTGCACCATGCCATTATTGAGGACAACGAATAAGAAGATTGATCCAGCCTGAGAAGAATGAAAAGATTTTACCGTACTTGCCCTTTTGAAGCCCTGTTTAATTCAACTTTTTCAAACATTATTGTTGATTTTTGTACAAACAAATGAGACCGCTTGAGTGGTCTCTTTAATTTTATGGAGCTCCCGCATCTGTTTGAGGAACAAGGAATAATTAAGGGTTTAGTTCTTTTTTTAAAGCCTTGATTCCATCAAGTACACTTTTAAAATTTTCATCATTGTTCAATTTATTTCTTGCATGGAGCAAAACCGGTCTAACAGATTCCACCGAACGTCCAAAATCGTACATCCATTCATATCGAGGAACCATCCAAGTATGAAAATGGTGGAGAGTATCCTCATTGTAAAAATAATAAACATGTTCTATCCCTAGTACCTCCCTTTGAGCTTTTCTAATCTTGGATAATATGTTTATGTAATCAACCTTCTCCAAGTCATATAATTCATCAAAGCACTTAATATGGCGTTTGGATGCTAAAATAACTAAACCTACAATGGGATATGCAACGTCTTGGTGAGCATGAAAATACTCGGTTTCGACTATTGCACCACCATCCGCTTCTATCTCCCCATTCGTCAAAGCACAGCTTAAACATTCGATTTCAATCGTTTTTCCATTAAACAAAGTCATTTTCCTCATAAATCCCTCCAAAAGAGTACTTAATTAACTCTGTTGATTTTCGTTAATGTACATAGATATCTATAATCTGATAATAGAATGCTTGTTTTTTTGAAATGACAGGACTTGGATATCCACTTTCTTTTAATTAGTGCAGCAGTCTTAATAGAATTTCAGAATCCTTTCTATTTAACTGTACAAACTGGCTATGTTTATCCCGCGTCAATTCCACACTATTTTCTTCGGAATTAACCCAAACATAATACACGGGTATCTTCCCTTCATCTTTATCATCATTAAAATAAAAGATATAGTCCGCCTTAGGATGACCTTTCTCCAACTCGTATTTGTCCCAGTCAGCATTCTTTATTATCTCTTTTGTTTTTTCTGTTCTTTCAATCTCTATCTTTTCTTTATATGCTTCGAATTTGTAGTTTTTACCTTCATATTTTTGAATGGAAATATGTTCTTGCTTTGTTGTACAACCTGCGGTAAATGTTATTGATAATAGGCTAAGTGCAAGCAGGAATGGTTTCCTTTTCATTACATGTCATCTCCTCATACCTTAGGTGGATTATTTATCCAATATATTTCATTATACTAGTCCACTCAAAAGAGTAATAGGAATGTTTATCGTTTTAAGCAGTAAAAAAACCTCAAGTTTTTCACTTGAGAGTTCATGCCCCCGGTATCCCTTCGGCTATAGCCTGCGTTCAACCAAACCCAACCGAAAACCATGCTTATCACACCTGTCAATCGGATGAGTGAACGATTGACTTTTTTGGACAAAGAAATTTTGACAAAGGGGATACTTAAAATCGACGTGAACAGAAGCTTGCTAAACAGAGACCCACACCCATACCAGTATGATAATGTAAATGGTACCCTGCCAGGCTGCTTAACGAGGAAAGCATTTCATCGAGATCTGTAATGATTTTCCCATCCACTTCATGTTTCAATAATAATGAGCCCAGATGACTATATCCTTCCAATAAGAGTACAGAGTCCTTCTGATCTGAAGGATTCGAAAAGCAAGTGATCCATTATCAGCCTTTTACCATCAAAATCAGCTCGGTTTCCTGCATTGCCTGCTCAACCATCGTTTTGTATACCTTTTTCGCCGACTGTGTCGTCAACATCATTGTGGCCCCTTCTTCCAAACCTTTTGAAAAGACATATCTAAAGTTTGATAATATTGAAATATCCTTGCTATAATTTCAAGAGATAGTCTTTATTAAAAAGAGATTGAAAGGGGAATGTAAAATGAATTATGTAAAAAATCAGCTAACGGTTATGCGCGGCAGTCTTTTAAAAGAAATCGAGGGAATCAAACCAGAGTTCATGGATGTGCAGCCTGAAGGTTTTAATAATACAATCCATTGGCATCTTGGACATGTCCTTACTGCAGCCGAAAATTTTTTATTGAAATCCAACAGTGAATTGCCAGCGAATTACAGCCAGCTATTTGGATATGGCTCAAAACCCTCCGACTGGACCGGGGATGTACCTTCCGTTGAAGTTTTAAAGCAACAGCTGCAAGAACAACTTGGCCGACTTCTTGAAATTCCTGAAGAACGATTGACAGAGAAAACAGCAAAGCCTTTCAACGGAATGGAAACAGTGGGGGAATTCATTAATTTCGTAGTCCTGCACGAAGCCAATCACATTGGACAAATTCATGCAATGAAACTCTTACTAACTGATTAAGCCACAGGCTGTCACTCTGAAAATGGGTGACAGTTTTTTTTATGAACAAGGATTTGCTTTCATACATAATAGGAGTTACATATATGAACCCATTAAAGTAACGCTTCTAATTTATTAGAGGGGATTTTTTTGAAATGACCATTGATCTCATTACCCCTGACTTCCAACCATTTAACCATAGGGTTTCAACAACACCATTAAATGGCATCTAGGTCACACCCTGTTTGTATCGAAAAAATTCTTTCTTGACCACCCTAAAAGTCGGCAATTTTTTTCCTGCGTAATATGCTGATTCATTCGCTAAAGGCACTAATTCTTCCGAATGGATAAACGCCGTTCCAGCCATTGAAGTACTGAGTCGACAATTCAAAGAATAATACGACCTCCTTCTCTCCATTCCCGAAGAACGCCTGAATGAAAAACTAGAGAAACCTTTCAAAGGTTTTATAACGTATGGCGAAATGGTCAATCTTGCGGCTATTTGACGAAAACTTTTCATATGGGTCAAATTCTGCGCTTCTGCGAAGATCGATGTTGCAGGCCAATTATCAAAAGGAGCCCCCGCTAAGGCGAGGGCTTTCATTTTTTCATTCTTTCTCCGTACACGTCTTCTCAAGTCATCTGGTCCTGGTTATTCATATAATCACTGTATGCTTTTTCCGCTGCGGCTTCCGAAGAGAACAATGCATCATCATCTTCAATAGTATGAAATGTATCGTTCAAGAACAAGGCAACTGCATTTGGATCTTTGGGATGCGGGACAATTTCCGCTGCCCTTATATTCGAAACGGTAGGAACATGGGGATTATTATAAATCACAAACACCTCGTCTCCGACTTGAACCTCTTTCGCGTTGATTACACCCATTGAATTCTTCCTTTCCATTACTGATTTCCTTTAGTTTATGGAAAGATGCTTAGAATTATTTATGACAAATACCAGGCCGCGTAAAGCGGAATTATATGAATGGGGCCCCTTCTATATGAAGGAGCCCGACATTCACTTAAGCATATTCATCTTCTGCAGAAAATCGATTGGATGCTGTTTCCGGAAAAATTCCCTTAGCATGTAGGCCACACCATCTTGATCATTGGAGCGCGTCACCCATTTTGCCATTTTCCTAACTTCCTCATCCGCATTGCCCATGGCAACACCCAGACCAGAACAGGCAATCATCTCCATATCATCCAATCCATCTCCAATCGAGACGATTTCCGTTCTTTTCACCTCTAAATGATCAGCTAAATACAATACACCACTCCATTTAGAAACACCCTTTGGAACAATTGTCAGCTTATGTCCTGGATGCAAGATTGCATCTACCTCAGGGAACATTTCCTTTATTAATTTCAGCATATCATTTTGATCACTTTTTTCTGAAAATATTATATCCATTTTCGTAGGGGCCATCGGCTGGTCAATGAGCTCTTCACTGATATCATCCACATAATTTTGCGCATAAATATTTTGATCATTCAGATACATAACCGTTTTGCCAAGTAAATTCTCCGGGAGGTTCACCCGATTTCCCAGCGAGTATTTTTCATGGACGAGCAAAATTTGGCACGTGGCCTTTTCAAGCATTTGTACAAGCTCTGCAGTCAGTTCTTCTGAAATTCTTTTTACCATAATGGGCTTTTCAATGGAAGCTCCGACAAAAGCTCCTTGCTGAGCAACGATCATCGGATTTATTTTTAGGGCTTTGGCCACTTTTTTTGCTGAATGATAGTTTCTTGACGTTACAAGTGCAACATGGACACCTTTTTGGTGTACATAATCGATTGCTTCTTTAGTCGATTTATTTAAACGGCCATTCGATTGGAGCAATGTCCCGTCGATATTGACCGCAAGTAGACGATATACCATGCTGATCTCCCCCATCTGTAGTATCCTCTTTCAAATTTATGACAAAAATTTAGAGAGTAGAACAAATAGTAGCTCATGCCCCTTGCATACGGTACATTCTTGGGAACAAAAAAACTCCCAACCATTTTAGAAGGGAGTCTCCAACTCTTATTGCTGTTGCTCAGGCAAGCCATATAAATCTTCAAGCGGCTTCATGATAATTTTATTGAGGTCTGCGATCACCATGCTCATCCGTTGTTCAGCTTCCATCAATTGTGAAATGGTTGGGTTTTGTTGGACAAGCTGTACCGTCTTTTGTGCTTGCTCAACCTCTTCTGGAGCGATCTCCTGTCCCATCATTTGCTTTTGCTGCAATGACATCTGCAGATTGCGGAAGTTTTCAAACATTCCTTTTGTTGCTTCATCAGAATTGACAAGATCATATAAGCGTTGCAAGTCGGCATATTCATTACTTGCCCTAATCGCCTTTTCCATTTCGTACGCTGCATCATATACGTTATTCATTTATTTCCCCTCCCTGTAATCATTGTATTCCTACATCTTTTCCACTATAACAAATCCACTTGAGAATTACACGTCATCCTATTAAAACAGTTACGAAACCTTGAAATAAACCGATGATTCCACCAAGCAAAGCCCCGAGGTATGTGATCATGGACAATTCTCTCTTAGTGATTGAAACGACCATTTCCTCAAGCCGGGACACCGAAAATGACGAAACCTGTTCTTCCACGATATCGTCCAAGTGAAGCTTTTGGAAAAGCGGCTGAAAATGCTTGATTAAATACTCGGCACCTTTTCCCACGAAAATCGGGACACCTTTTTCCACAATGGTGTTAGTGAAACTGGCTGTCAATTCTCGAACCGGCTTATTCATGATAGAAGAGACTGGCATCATTTCTGCCGTTTTTTCGGTAATCAATTGTCTAATCGTTTCTTTACCGATCAATTCCTCTATTTTCTCTACATCCCATTTCTCCAGATTTCCCCACTCTTTCATCATCATCCCTGACAATATATCAATCGTTCGGGATTGTTCAAAGAATTTTATGATTTCCGGCTGGATCTTATCAATTAACTTTTCGTTTCCAATGAACATCTGAATTAAATTGATCATCTTGCCCCGTTCCTTGAAGAAATCATCCAACATGTCTTCAAGACGGCCTTTGCCTTCTGCACTGTTAAAATACTCTTTTCCCTTTTTTACGATGAATCGTGACATATCAGGAATCGAGTCAAGTGCTTTTTGTTGAATCTGCGGCGGGACGATATCCTTCAAGCTTTTGCTCCGGTTCTCTTCCGACCATGTTTCATATTTACCAAGAATGAATGCTTGTAATCTCTGTTCTATCGTGAATGAAGAATTCTTCATTCCCAATTGATCAAGCAATTGAGCAGTACTTTTTTCCGTGGACAATGCTTTCTTTACTTCTGCCTGAACGAAAATTTTCATATTCTGTATAGAGGCATCATTGATGACTTTACTTTGGATGCTCTCTGGCGTGATTAAATGATCAACCACCAACTTACCCAACTGTTTCGCTAACTCATCCTGCCGCTTCGGGATCAACCCTGGTGTCAACGGCAGCTGTTTCCCGAAAATATAGATTGGTTTATAAGGTCTGAATAGCATTCGGATAGCCAATAAATTGGTGAAACCTCCTATTACAGCACCTACGACAACCATAAACAGTATCTTTATCCAAAACTCACCCATGAAAATTTCTCCTTTTATTGCTTGAACTATGGGCTTAATGACACCTTCTGATAAAAAAAACATAGAATGTGTTATCCACTTTTGCCCATCATTTAATTATAAAAGGATATCAAACTTAGTGCAAACGGGGAATTATTATGAACCTTAACCATCAGAAAGTTTTCATTACGGTAAACCCTGCAGTGACTAGAAAGAAGGCGCTTCTGTTTATCGAAGAAAAACTATTTGAGGAATGGGGCCTTCAATTTGGAGAACCCGTTACGATCATGGCTGGATGCCGTTCCGTCCCTGTGCTTGTCCAACCATTCCCTTCATCAATGCCTACATTGAAACTTTCATTTGACATGAACCAGATTTTATCCTTACCTGCTTTTCCAGATCCAATTTCCGTCTCATTTCATAAGGAAGGAAGGTCAATCAAAATAGGCCCTTTCTTCGCTGCACTCATGAACCAGACTCCCTTGCAAGACGGGACATTCGGCGAAATGGAAAAATTTTACCAGGAAATGAAATCATACTGTAATCAACAGGGTATCCCCTTCTATTTAGTAAAACTTCAGTCGCTTACAGATGGAGTAGTAGAAGGATATCAGACAGGGCCAGATGGCTGGCACATCTTGCCCCTCCCCATTCCTGATGTCTTTTATAACAGGATCCATTCGCGCAAACTTGAAGCATCGCATGCTTTCGAGCTGTTCAAAAATGAACTGGAGGCACGGTCGATACCGATGTTCAATGGAAGGTTCCTTTCCAAATATGATGTACACGAGCTATTGATTTCAGAAAATGATTTGCTGCCAAATTTGCCTGATACGATACTTTTTAACGAAAAGGAGCCGTTCTTGACATTTATAGAAAAGCATTCGGTAATCTACTTCAAACCGGCATCTGGCAGTCAAGGCAGGAATATTTGCAGGTTAACGCAAGTAGCTGAAAAATGGAAAATCGAGCACTCCGGACATCTCCGGGATGTACATTTTGCAGATACGGATGAAAAATTGTATAACGCCTTAAAAAGATTTTCCAGAAAACAAGCCTTCATTCTTCAAAAGGGGATTTCCCTTTTCGAAACTGATCAGAGAAAAGTTGATTTCCGCATACTGCTTCACCGGAATGATCAGCTTCAATGGAAAGTTACATCAATGGTTGCCCGGATTGGAGACCCAGGCACTATTGTTTCCAATCTTGCACAAGGCGGATTAATGAAAAACGGGCCAGATTTCCTAAGGGAAGCATTTGACCTTCATGAAGCCAGCCACATATATCAAAAGCTCGTACGTCTGGCTAAAAACGCAGCCCAGGCCTTGGTCGAAAACCATGACGATTCATTCGGCGAGCTCGGAATCGATTTAGCACTGGATACCGATACACACCCATGGATCATCGAAGTGAATTCGAAACCATCGAAAAAATTTCAAGGCAACTATGAAATCTTTCGTCCATCAGTAAAATCCATCATAGATTTCATGCTCGTCCTTAACCGCGAAAACTATCCATAAAAGGAGTTGCTAGCACGTGTTAATAGGATTAATGGCCACGTCGGATTCACATGAAAACAATTACTTCACCGAAATAGCCAAAACCGCTAAATCATTTAATATGAAAGTTTGTAAATTCACACCGGAAAATATTGATAGGGATTTAAAAAAAGTGCGGGGCGAGCGTTTTGATGCCGAGAATGAAACATGGATTCCAACTTCCTTTGATTTACCTGATTTTGTATATGATCGCTGTTTTCATGGATTATCCCGTGAGTCAACGGAAACGCGAGATAAAATCGATTGGTTAAAAGATAACTCGAATTTCTTAGGGCTTGGACTTCCTGGTAAATGGGAAGTTTACCAAATCCTAAAAAATCATCCACTCCTACAAGCATTTTTCCCAGAGACCTTTCAAGTGACAACACCTGAAGATATTACCGATCATTTGGAACGCCTGGATAAGGTGATTATTAAACCTGAATTCGGTGCAGGCGGTACAGGTATCTATCTTCTATCAAAAACCGCAGACGGAACTTTGGTTTCCATGACGAAAAAAGGCACCAAATACGATCGCCAATTCACCTCCACATCTCAGCTGAACAAATGGCTGCATCATTTATTAAATCGATACCGTTACCTTTGCCAGCCATATTTGGATCTTTGCAACGAAAAAAACGAGCCATTCGATTTACGAATTTTACTACAAAAAAACGAGAAGAATCAATGGATGGAACGGGGCCGCGGAATTCGCACTGGACAAAAAGACGGAATTACATCAAATCTCGCCACGGGCGGGGAAGCCATTTCATTGGATACTTTCATCAAAAAAAACCCGGAAACGATTTCGATTGCTGTCGAACAAAAGATCCAGCATATCCTTCGCACCCTTCCTAGAGAAACCGAGGCCGTTTTTGAAAGGTTATTCGAGTTGGGAATTGATCTAGGCATCGATAAAAAAGGGCAAATATGGATAATGGACATCAACTCGAAACCCGGCAGGAAAATCATTCAGGCAATTCAGCCGGAGGCCATGAAAGATATTCATCGTGCACCATTTCAATATAGCCGGTATTTAGCCGATCATCTTCAGAAAGCAGGTGAATAGAAAGTGAGAAAGACTTATCCTGCCGAAATTGCCGCTATCCCTGGCAATGTTCTATTCTACCCTTCAGAGCTTGGAGATTTGGCAGAGATTGAATTAATTTATTTCGGGCGGCATTCATGTCCTGCCATCGTTAAACAAAACCCGGCCATCAATCAATCAATCGTCCTATCAGAAAGTCTTGCGGAATCGCTAATATTCGATCAGACCGATATTCCTCTTCATTTATTCATATACGGCAAGAGCATCCATATTGGTCCGCTTGTCGGAATTTTTTCTTCAGGCTTCACTGGCATTTCCAACAAACCATTGGGGGAGAGATCGGATTTTTTTGCAAAGCTCCTTTCACTGAGCCGGACAACAGGCTGTATCCCCTTTGTTTTTGGAGAAAATGTAATCAATTGGGATGAGGAGACAATCAAAGGTTATGTGTTTGAGAACGATGACTGGCACATTTGTGAATTTCCTTTTCCAAATGTCATCTATGACCGCCTCCCCAATCGTTTGACGGAAAATCGCGATGGACCAAAAGAGGTGAAGCATAAATTTCAAAAAGAATATACCATTCCATGGTATAATCCAGGTTTTTTCAATAAATGGGATGTAAATGAAAGGTTATGCGCGGATGAGCGGGCACTGCCTTATTTACCTGAAACGTATCCATTTCAATCCATATCCGTGGTGGAAACCCTTCTTTCCCATTACCGCCAAGTTTATATTAAACCAATTCACGGCAGTCTCGGACTAGGCATTCATCAAATTATTTATGATAAGCATGAAGATGTTTACTATTGCCGCTATAAAAATGAGGCAAAAGAAAATAAATTGCAAAAGTTTTCCACACTGGAAGCCATCGTTAAACATATCTTTCATGACCGACCCCTTGAGAATCTTATCGTACAGCAGGGCGTCCCATTAATTCGATCTGAAAAACGCCCTGTAGATTTCCGGGTCCATACGAACAAGGACAGTAATGGAATATGGCAGGTAACCGCGATCGCCGCAAAAATAGCCGGTGCCGGCAGCGTCACGACCCATATTAAAAGCGGGGGCGTCATCAAAACGGTTGCCGAACTGTTTGGAGATGACGATGAGGCGAAAGAAGTCGAACAAAAGCTATCTGAGGCTGCACTGGTTTTAAGTGATAGTATGGAAAAGCACTTGGACGGCATAATCGCAGAAATAGGTTTTGATTTTGGATTGGATAAAAAAGGGCAGGTTTGGATGTTTGAGGCCAATTCCAAACCAGGACGTTCTATCTTTTCCCATCCAAAGCTCAAGGATTTCGAATTGCTAACCAGAAAGCTAAGCCTTGATTATGCCATTTATCTTACGGAACAGACCATTACAAATTCAATCAGTGTACAGCGATGAACATTTTCTACGATATCCCCTCTGAAAACTGGTACCACACCGAAGAGAATGCGGAACTTTTCGCCGGAGCTGCCGTAGAGGAAATAAGCTATAAAAAGGACCATTTGAATCAACCCCTAATTCCAATCACAGTATTTCCAGGTAACCGGATGCTTGTCGTCGGAATTTTGACTGCTTCCAATCCCAAAAAGGAATCAGGCTTGGGAGGAAACTTGACCCTTTTTCGGGACCTATCATCATTTTTATTGAAGCACGGGATTCTGACCTTTGCATTCACAGGAAATGCCCTTCACTCCGAGACGTTGAGAGGGTATGTTTTTTCCTCCATTTCAAACAAGTGGATTGAGTGTAAGATGCCGCTCCCAGACATCGTCTATAACCGAATCCCCTCAAGGGGCTATGAGGCGTCAGAGGAATTCCAACGTCTTATCACTCACCTTAAAGAATATAGAATGAACCTATTCAACCCTTGTTTTCTTGATAAATATGTAATGTTCGAAGCTTTAATGGAAGATGGATCCCTCACCAATCACCTTCCACCCACCATGATTCTAAGGAACAGCGATTGCCTGGATGCTTTTCTGGAAACCCACAGGCATATATACCTTAAACCCTGCAAAGGAAGCCAAGGGAAGGGCATTTATACGATCATCAAAAATCATGATGATACGCTTTTGTTCAATAGCCTGAAGCATAGTGAATCCTTCCCTGATTTCGCCTCATTCTGGGAAACGAAAAAAAAGGATTTATTAAAAAGAAGCTACCTTGCCCAACAGGCGATCAGCCCAAAAAAACTTCTTGGACATCGTTACGATTACCGGATTCTCGTCCATTATGAAAAAGGTTTTTATAAAGTGACCGGCAAAGCAGTAAGGATGTCACAAACTCAGGAAATCACTACCCACACTCCACAAGGGGGTAAGCTTTTCCCTTATCAAAACCTGCAATCAAGAAGCTTGAATCTAAAATTAGCGAATATCGCTCAAAAATGCGGAGAGATTCTTTCTAAAAAAGTCGGTTTTCTCGGTGAGTTTTCCATTGATATTGGGGAAGACGAAACAGGCTCGCTCTTCATATACGAAGTGAACTCAAAGCCCATGCAGTTCGATGAAGAGGAAATTGAAGTCAACAGGCTTTTGCATTTAAAAAACCTTTTCATCGAATTAACTTTTTCCAACCTGAAAATAAAATAACACCTCCAGCTGCCGTTTTCCATTATAATGAAATGAGAGACAGCATATATGGAGGTTATACATATGATCACCCATTTTCAATGGTCACCACTGCATAAAAATTTGCCAGGATGGAAAATTTCCTTTTATTTCAACAAGCAGGCAGTTCAAGCCATATATCATAAAGATGGATCCATCGAGTGGACAGCCAACAAACCTTCTGAAACAGAAGAAACCAAACTAAAAAGCATGATACATGACTTAATGGTCTATCATGTATATGAATGAACCCTATCCCCCCTTTTGATTTTGAAACCCCTGAACAGTATAAAAAACTCTCCTTTGCCTAAACTAAAGAAAAGGCTGGAGGGATTTATTTTGGATAAAGAAAAAATGACATTTTTGAAGGATACCGAATATGATGGCAAGGACTCTGTTTTCCTGGATATCGACCGTATCATCAATGAAGGAATGGCAGGCGGAAATGTGTATGAAGTCGCTAACCTTCAAAACATCGAGGAAGCACATGATTTTTATGATGAAACAGATCCCAATATCAATAAATAAACCCAGTAGGGGCTCTCTTTGGAGGGCCCTGATCCAATCGGAATACAAAGAATGAATCACCAGGTCAGGTAGAAATCCGACTAAGTTTTCAATAGAGATACATAAGGACAAAAAGAAAATACGAACTAAGCTCTTTTCCTTTAGCTATGACTAGTACACCCCTAATTCAAGGCTCAAATATCCTGCTATGTATCAAATACTGGCAATATCCCGAACATTTCCCCTCTCACTTTTTCATAACCATTTCTAGATTGTGCAAGTGCTTCTTTTTCATTTGAACTTTTTACATATATATTAATTTCCTTTGCCAGTTTTTTACGAGTTTTGATAAAATCCATAACCTGTGTTTTTAAATTATCGGTAAAGTATTCAACCATTCCAAACATCAATAGCCCTAATGTCCGTGCGATCATTTGACCGGACATTCCTTATGATTTGTTATTATTTAAAGAATAAAAAAACAACTTCCTCACGGAAGTTGTTTGAGTGCATACGAAACATAGCAACAAATAAATGTATTCGCCATTTTTCAATTGTAAATGTACTTATTTAGTTTTCAACCGAATTCGTTCTCCCACTCTCTTTATGGGTTTCACATTATTAAGTTTACTCCAAAGGAAACGTAACCCAGGATTACTCAAAAGCCTTGAAATCGACTGCTTGCGTTTAATCTTCTTCAACATCCCTTGTTTCTCTTGAATTCCATTATAAACTCGTTGGCTATTGGAATGATCAATGTAGGGAAGATACATTTCTCTTAAAAGACCAAAGCCTTCTTTTTCTTCAAAACCGGTTTCTGTATAATCTTTAATGGTCGATATCAACTTTTCTGTAGTGAAAACTTGATCACCAAATAACTCATGATCTAAATCCATATAACTGCCTTGATACTTATTGTATGTTTCTAGATCGAATTGGTAGAAAATTACAGGCTTTTTCTGATAAAACATATCCCACGCAACACTTGAGTAGTCCGTAATCAACATGGAAGTTTGCATTAATAAGGAATTTAAGTCCTGTTCATTAGAAATGATGATCCTATGATTATTATTTGAAAAATGGTCAATAAAGTCTTCGAATTTAGGATGCAAATAAAAATACAGCGTCAAATCATGTTGCTCCAATAGCTGGCTCAATTCTTTAGATTGTAAAAACGTCCTGAACACTTGAACATACTCACTTTTTTCCACTTCCTCAAAAGGCAAGTTTTCAAGCCAAACACGCCATGTCGGCATTAATAAAATACTTTTTCCCTTAGACTTATTTTCAATGACATCCCATCGCGGCAGGCCACTTACAATAAGTTCCTTTTTACTATAGCCGAAATGATTCTGGATGATTTTTCCTTCAGCAGGTGAAGAAACGACAAAAAGACTTGGTGCATTAATGCTTGATTTTTTAAAGATGCTATTAAGTTTCTTCAAGCCAATAACACCATGTTGTAAAAAGACAAGCGGCTTATAATTCATCGCTTTTCTAATGCGGCCCTTTTGAATGCGTATGTCGTACGCATGCCCTTTTGTTTCAGAAGACACTAGCAGCTGAGCAGAAAACATGTAAACCATATATTTAAAGCTCATGAATTCAACTACTCTATTTCTCATGCCTTCCAATTTCGGATAATCTTCTGAATCAGGCTTTATAATATAATAAGCTTGTTGATGCTTATGATTTTCATAAATATATTTAAAGAAATAATAACCGTTATCTTGGGCCCTATCAGCCGTTTTCTCGTAAATCAACCAAATATTTTTTTTCATATAATAAGGACGAAGAATATTAAAAACCCAAGAAGCAAGAATTTCTTTAAAAAAGTACATATTCGATTCGTATTCTGTTTTTTCCTTATAAGTTAATGCCAATGTACCTGATGCCGTGATATATGGATAAATCCAAAAACCGTTATCAAAAGTATAGGACATTCCAAAAAGTCTTTTATTCAACTTTCTTGATGCCGACCACGTAGGATTCTTAAATCGAATATAATGATCATTCCCATCAACCCTGACTAACAAATAAAAATCATAATAAAACGGGCGCAATTCCATTGAATCAACATCGATTTCAAAAGAAAGTTTATCTTTCCCTTTCACCTTGAACAAATACTGCTTGTCCTCGGATATATCCCTCGGCTTTAAGACTAGTCCGACCATTTCATATTCCCTTTTCATTTCAAGGCGTACGGTACCAGTCAGGAAGTTACCTTTAAAATTTAAAGACATCAGCGACATTTTTGCTGAAAGAACCTCATCCGACAGGTGGATCGGTTGTTTAATCACGATGCTTAAACCACCATTTCTGGTGATGTAGGGGGTTATCACTTGAACGCCAATAGAGGGGATTGAATGGAAATACTCATTCTTTCCCCCGCTAATTTGTATTCGATGCAGTTCCCCATTTTCTTCCACATACAATTTCCAGCGTGATGCCGCTTGATAATATTCTGCGTTAAAGCTTTTAAGGTCGATTACCATTTTTGAATCGATTATATCCGTATCGAATGTCCATCTTATTTTCATGCTTTCTTCAATGCCAATGATTTCCACTGGATGGGGATTCTTGAAATGAAAGGAGATTTTTTCATCTTTACATACTAGATGATCCACCGTGATTATCTTCTGTCCCATAGGCCGCGAACCCCCCTTTCATTCAGATTCATTAAATGATCTCTTAATGAAAAAGCCAGCTTCCTAGTTATTTTTTTGCGTTTTGCAAAGCGCCACATCTTTCTCAGCAATGTCACCTTTGTGAGTTTTTTATAAAAAGAAACTTTTCTTGGCTTTAATCTTTTTTCATTCTTTAAAATATTATTATAAATACGTTCACTGTTTTGATTGTCGATATTAGCGAAGTATTGACTTCTTTTCTCTTTAAAGATTTCTTGTTCTTCAAAGTTGTTACGTATGCTATTTTCAATGGAAGTTAACAAATCATCCGTATTCAGTGCTTGATCCCCGAATAATTCTTTATTCATATCCATGTAGCTTCCTTGTAATTCCGTATATTCATCGAGATCGAACTGATAAAAGATAGTCGGTTTTTCAAGATAGTACATATCCCAAGCAACACTTGAGTAGTCAGTGATCAAGAGTGCCGATTCACGGATCAACTTGCTGATATTAACATCACCAAACTTGATTATCTCGATCTGATCACAAGTTGTATGGAATTGATCAATAAAAGGCTGAAATTTAGGATGGACATAAAACTTCAATTCCACCTGGTGTATCCGGAGCAAGTCCATCAATTTCTCCGAATTCAATAAACCGATATAACTTTTAAAGTAATTCGATTCAATGAATGCATCATTAGACACTTCATTAAGCCAATTCCTCCATGTAGGCATTAAGAAAATTTGTCGTTTTATTGGAGTTTCTTCTTTGTTTACGTCATCCCATCGACTTAAACCGGTAACGATGATATCCTTCTCGTTATATCCAAAATAATTTTTCACGATTTCTTTTTCAAAATCTGAAGAGGTAACGAACAAATCCACTTCCTCTGATGAACCCTTATTTAGCGTACTATCGATTTTCTTTAAACCCAGCACTCCATGTTGTAAAAAGACAATTCTCTTCCTTCTTAAATACTCAATCACTTTACCCTTTTGTACACGCCAAACATAAGAATGTCCCTTGGTTTCTGATGCGATGAGCAGTTTAGAGGAAAATAAATAGATCAAGTGTTTAAAGCTCATAAAGTGGATTACACGATCCTCAAACCCTTTAAGGTTAGCCATATCAGGAGAATCTTTTTTTATAATATAATAGACATTTCTCTCCGGTTGTTCATTATAGCAATATTTAAAAAAGTGATAGCCATTATCCTGTGCGGTTTCTGACATCTTCTCGTAAACAAGCCAAATATTTTTATGATCATAGTACCTATTAAGCATTTTATAAACGAAGTAGGATATTTTTTCTTTCCACTTGAAAATTGGTGCTTCATAAACACTTTTCATTCTGTATGTTAACGCAAGAGAGTTACTTCTTGTAATGTAAGGATATACAACATGGTCGTCCTCTTTTGAATATGAATAATCATTAATAGTCCTATTCAATTTTTTACGGACATTATCTGTTGGACGTTTAAGTTTTAATTCGTAATCCTCACCTTCTACGTCAACCAATACATAAAAATCCCAATAAAACTGTTCAAATTCGTGCTCGTCCAAATTGACTTCAGATAATATGCTCTTCTTCTTTAAAGTCACGGGAAGTCGCGTAAATGCCTCATTGTTACGATGCTTAAGTAACATTCCCTTTACTTGATAACTTTGAGCGTCTGGCAAAGAGAGTATTATTTCGATTTCAAGTATCGATTTTTTTAGAACAACATTCTTAATCAGAATTTTTGACTTTAATTTTTCATGCCGAAGTGCAAACTCTGTACCAATAACAAAGGAGAGTTCATTCCGGGCTGTTAAATAAGGTGTAAAAACATTCTCTTCATCTGCCTGAATCGAAGGTAAATATCTTTCTTCCATAGGAAGTTTCTTTTGGTCGTAAAAACCAACCCGATTCAATTCCATTACATTCGCATACGTTATCTCAATGAAAACATCCCACCTTGATGGAATTATCCCACTTCTAATAAATGGCTCCAAATTCGAATGGACTTCAATTTGTCGGGAGTTTATTTTTAGAATCGATGGCACTCGATGCATTTCTCCGCTTTTTCTATTTTTAATAACTACGTACGCGGAATTAACCTTGGCATCTTGGATATCTTCCATGGAAAAAGATAATTCATATTCATGGAAGCTTAAGTCATGTATTGGCAGTCTATTCTTCGTAATATAGAAACGTGCTTTATTGACGTCTTCACTTTCACCCAATAGAATTCCCAACTCAGCTTTAGGCGAGATATAAGCCATGGCGTGAGTTTTCACCAGTTCAAGAGGTAGCTGTTCCAATTGAGGAAATGCAAATGTTGATATGGGTTTTAATTTACTTAACTGTACATCCCCGGCAATGACCTCTTTAACATAAACCTTCCACTTTTGACCAGTTTTAAAAAAGATATCATTAAAGATTTTTTTCAAATCGATTACTAAAAGTTGTCCATCCTGTCTGAATTCGTGCGTTTGAACCCATTCTGCTGATGTGCTTTTTTCAAAAACAACGGAAGTGGGCTGACAGGAAGGCTCCATCAATCGAACAAGAAGATGGTCACCCTTTATTTCAAGTTCATCAAAATATCGTGTTTTAATGCTTTCCAATGAATTAGCCAACGGATCCATTTCGTAAAAGGAAAGCTCACTATGTCTGTGAACAAGGTTGGAATTGAACTGAAGTTTGTATGACTTTAAAACCTTGCCGATTTTCGCTTCAACATACAAGTTGGCAGAGGAAGGAATTTCAGCAAGTTTTGATAAATCCACTTCTATTGTATTCCTTTCACCCTGCACGGCTCCAATTGCTGAGGTGCACTCGGTTGCAGGATCATATATTGTCAGAAATAGCTTACCTAACTCTCCTTCTTCATGGAAAAACCTTGCCTTTTCCCCCTCCACTTCCATAGCGGAGATGTATAAATTATCCGAAACCACTTTACAGGATGCACGAAATATGCTGGCTGAATTGCCATACATTATACTTAGGGTGTTTTTTTTGTTCAGAAAGATGATTGCAGTCTCGTTTTGTGAAATTTGATAATAAGAACGGGCGAACAATCGATTCTTCATTCTTTTTATAGTAGGTTTGACCAGTCTGAACAACTCTTGGTTCATTTTAAGCAAAATTGTATAAGTTGTCCTATGTACATCTGGCCAGTTCATATTATCAAGTGAAATGGTCAAACAGGTTTCCTCATTCAAACTTTTACAAATTACTTTATCGTAAATATGTTCTTCTTTCGTTTCATTATCTTGCAATATTATATCGGCTGATTCTATATTTTCATTTATGATTATTTCAATCTTTGAGCCTCTTAAGTTAAAACTGGTTGCATGAATTGTTTCCACTAGTTGATCACCTTTTTTTCAATGTAATGTAGCTTGTTCATATTCTATGACTATCATACTATAAAAAGCAGCCCATTTTTAATGAAACTGACAATCCCTCGTTTAAATAAATATTCAAATAATTTCATGAATTTAAACAATAGGCCTCTTGTTATGATATTGTGAATTGCATACTTTTAAACATATGATTATACCAAATCACGTGAACATCAAGAAAGCGGCCCGAGGCAAATGCGTTTAAACTTTGATTATTTTAGAAATTCATTTCTATTCACCCGATTAGATTTTACCTCCTATGCATTACTCTCGGTATTCTCATGGAGTTCGGATCCTTTTTCTTTCCATACTGTCTATCCCCTGTATCTACCTATGGTCACGCAATTTCCGTTTGCGCATTAAGTCTTTTTTAGAAAATTATGAAGACCCAAGATTTAACTCCTACACTCTTCCATGAAAACGGCAAGAAGCGATAACCCCTTGCCTTCAATGGAAAATCCCCCTTATTTCATTCATTCTCCCTTGCGCTCAAAATATTTCCTTTAGTATTGATGTAATGATATGCTCCGAATCCCATTCATGCTCAGATATCTCGATAAGGGGATATCGATTCGGTAAAACGAGTTGCTGTATCTCATGAACGGTCAGTCCTTGATGATGTAAACGCAAAATTTCACCACGGAGGTTTTCCAAATAATCTAGTTTTTTTCGGAACATTTCCTTTCCATCCGGAACATGCCCGGCATGACAGCAATACACTTCTCCAAAATCATATTGGAGTAATCTTTTTATAGAATCGATGATGATCGGGACAGACTCTTCCCGTAAGACAAGCTTTGTTTTTGGTGTTACGAAAAGATCTCCGGAAAAGAGCATGCCATTACTGTGATTCAAATACACCATATGGTCCTTCGCATGACCAGGGGTAAAAATCGGCTCCCACTTTTGGGTGCGGGAATGAATGGCCTTCCCTAGCGGATCAGCCTTAAAGGCGTCTCTCTTCCCCCAAAATATTTTGCGATACTCAGGATATTCAGCATCCTTCGCACAAGCATCGACCGACATCGGATGAATGAATATCGGAACCTTTTTATGTTCCATTATCCAGGCTGCGCCCCCTGTATGGTCCTCATGATAGTGTGTCAGCGCCACTAAATCGAAGTCTGCGGACTCATAGAATGGAACAAGCCCTTCCAATAATATCTGCGCACCTGTATCTATCAATAGGCCATCCGTTAAAAAAACATAGACACTCATCCCCGACTTGCCGCTAGGAGTCCCGTGCACACAAACCACATCATTTACTGTCTTTATCTCTATCATGCATTTCCTCCCCATTATTGGAAAAAGTAGTTTCATCTGCCTTTTTTATATTATTATAATACATGTATTATCTCTTTACCCTTTTGACAAGAAAATAATGGAATAATCAACCTGGATGGAAAGGCTTGATAATTGTCATTTAGCCCATTTTTAGAGGAATGGTTTTTAACGAAAAGCACGGAACAAAAAGCAGGAGCAAGCCGAGGGCGGACCACCCGCGGAAAGCAAGTGCCTTTTGTTCCAATCAACGTTCAAATTACAAGCCATAAAAAAACTGTAGGCAAACTTGAACTGCCCCGTAAATGTTAGACACCAAACTAACATTTACGGAGTGTTTTTCTATGGCTAAATTTTCTGCCGAACAGAAAATATTTATTACGTGTCTTTACCTAGAAGGAATGCACTTTCCCTTCTCGGAAAAACTGGCAATATCCTATCCTATTCTTTTGAACTTTATTCTTTTTCGCTATAATGATATGGAAAGGGAGAAAGAAGGTGGAAATGATGCTTGAAAATCTCAAACAAAAATTCCCGAACGCTCTTACCAATAAAAAGGATACTAATGATTTTACTGACTATGTTTGGTTCGAAGACACAAGAAGTATACTTGGCATTCCCCGTTCAGAAATCACAGCTGAAGAAATCCGTTTATTGGAACTGCTTTTTGTTCCTTCCATAAACCAAAATAACCTCAATACGTTTCCAGGCACATCATGGAAAACTTTTTTATCCGAACCGAATGCACCATTGCCTTTAACAAGCTGGGAGAATGTTCGATTCATTCATTTCAAGCTTACTCATGCTGATTATTCCCACTCCGATTTTGAAGACGCCTTCCTCGCTTTCGTTCCATCTGACGCAGCCATTGTCTGGGAAAATGAAACGGCAGGAATCTTAATTGAAACCGACAAGGATGAATCTTTATCAAATAAAGAACTAATCGCCATTTCTTCCACGCTTGAAAGTGACTTTTATGTAAAGACCCGAATGTTCACCGGGCGCTTTCACCCAGTAAATCAAGACCTGCATCATCATAGGAATCAGGAGAAAAAATGTTTTGCTTTGGCACAAGTAAATCTGCCGGATCTAAAGGTGGCTGATTTGGCAGACATCATCCCCCATTCTTTAATAAATGACCTATCCGTTACGAATTCAAAGTGGTATATCAATGAGATTCTCGGCAAGACCAAACAGGATACTGAACTTATCAAAACGATTAAAACGTATATCGAATGTAACTCCAATGCTACCTATGCCGCCAAACAGCTTTATATACATCGGAACAGCTTACAATACCGGATAGATAAATTCACTGAAAGAACTGGTCTCGATATTAGAAACTTTCGTCACGCCTTGACTGCGTACTTGATTATATTAATGAATGATTAATTTTCATCAAGAACAGGGATTGTCATCCATTTTTGTGCAATGTGCCCATACTTTTTTCTAAACTGATAGCTTAGACTATAGTTAATTAGTACAAGTAATCAGGAGTTTAAAAGGGGGATTTTTCATGGCAGAGTTAATATTAGATCATATATTCAAGATTTATGATAAAAAGGTAACGGCTGTTAAAGACTTCAACCTTCGTGTTGCCGATAAGGAATTCATAGTTTTTGTGGGACCTTCAGGTTGCGGTAAATCGACGACATTAAGGATGATTGCCGGACTGGAAGACATTTCCCAAGGGGATTTATATATAGACGGCAAGCGAGTCAATGATGTCCCTCCGAAAGATCGTGATATTGCGATGGTTTTCCAGAACTACGCCTTATATCCCCATATGTCCGTCTATGACAATATGGCATTTGGATTGAAGCTCAGGAAAACACCAAAAGCGGAAATCAAGCAAAGGGTCAATGATGCTGCAAGGATCCTCGGACTTGAAGAGCTGCTAAACAGGAAACCTAAAGCCCTTTCCGGTGGTCAGCGCCAGCGTGTGGCACTTGGCCGTGCAATTGTAAGGGACGCAAAGGTTTTTTTGATGGATGAGCCACTATCCAATCTCGACGCAAAGCTGCGGGTTCAAATGCGGGCGGAAATCGCTAAACTACATAAACGGCTGGACACCACGACGATATATGTCACACATGACCAAACAGAGGCAATGACAATGGCGACACGTCTTGTCGTAATGAAAGATGGTATCATCCAACAGGTCGGTGCACCAAAGGACGTTTACGAGAAACCCATTAACGTTTTCGTCGGCGGTTTTATCGGATCGCCTGCCATGAACTTCTTCACCGGAACATTAAAAGAAGGCACGATTAAAATTGGTGCACAAACGCTAGAAATACCCGAATTGAAGATGAAAATGCTGCGTGATCAAGGATATGTCGGAAAAGATATAATCCTTGGCATCCGTCCGGAGGATTTCCATAATGAAGGAGTTTACTTCACGGAGTCCCCAAACACAACATTCACAACCCAAATTGATGTAGCCGAGCTCATGGGCGCAGAGATCATGCTTTACTCCACATTAGAGGGGCAGGACTTCGTCGCACGGGTCGATGCCAAGAATATTATCCAGGCAGGCGAGAAAATCAAACTTGCCCTTGACATGAATAAAGCCCACTTTTTCGATAAAGGGACCGAACACCGCATTTTAGTTGAAGAAGATGAACAGATGCAGGAAAGCATGAAGTTATCTGCTAATTAAACGCAAAAAGACCCGTTCATGAATGGGTCTTTTTGCGTTTATTCAAATAATATCTAATGGGCAAACCCTATTCCTGGACCAAAACCACTTCATCATGTCCGCATTCAGAGCATTTCATGAGATGCGGGCATTGGCCTTTTTGAAGGGATTGAGGGTATCCGTCGTTTTCTTTAAGTGTGTCGATATCCATATAAGCACTGTAATCATCAGCGTAATCCATGAATTTCCCTTTATCATCAAGACCACTGCTGCACTCCGGGCAATTTACATGAATTTTTCTTAGACCGTTGCAAAGCGGGCATAAAGACATTGTTTTTCCTCCTGTCCCCGATACTTATGATTTCATTATTTGCTGATTCCATTATTTTAACATATGGGAACACCCTCCCTAAAACCAGCGGGAGGGCACTCCTATGCAATTATTTATTAACCATGTCAGCAGGATCTACCCATGCTTTGAATTCAGCTTCCGTCAGGAATTCTAATTTCAACGCCGCTTCTTTTAACGTTGAGTTGTCCTTGAATGCAGTTTTGGCGATCTTGGCTGCTTTTTCATAACCAATATGCGGGTTCAATGCTGTTACCAACATAAGTGAACGGTCTACATTTTCTTTGATTTTATCTTCATTTGCAGTGATGCCAACTGCACAATTAATGTTGAAAGAGTGAATGCCTTCCGTCAATAATTTCACCGTTTGCAGGAAGTTATAGATGATGACTGGTTTGAATACATTCAGTTCAAAGTTACCTTGGCTTGCTGCAAAGCCAATCGTCGCATCGTTACCCACGATTTGTGTCGCAATCATGGTAAGCGCTTCACTTTGTGTAGGATTGACTTTACCTGGCATGATGGAGCTGCCTGGTTCGTTTTCAGGAATGGCAATTTCGCCGATTCCGCTTCTAGGGCCACTTGCCAGCCATCTGACATCGTTCGCAATTTTCATTAAATCCGCTGCCAATGCTTTCAACGCACCGTGTGCGTAGACGATTTCGTTATGGCTTGTCAATGCATGGAACTTATTATCCGAAGTGACAAAGGGATGTCCTGTATCTGCTGCAATTTGTTTGGCCGAAAGTCCTGGGAATTCTTTTTTTGTATTGATTCCCGTTCCTACAGCCGTTCCGCCTAGGGCCAGGTTCAATAATTTTTGGCTGCTTTCCTGAATCATCGCGAGATCTTTATCGAGCATCGCTTTCCAACCGGAAATTTCTTGTCCCAAAGTCAGTGGTGTTGCATCTTGAAGATGTGTCCGGCCAATTTTCACGACATCCCAAAATTCTTTTTCTTTTGAATCGAAAGTATCACGAAGTGCTTTGATGGCAGGAACCAATTTTTCAGCGACTTCCATAAAGGCTGCAATATGCATGGCGGTCGGGAAAGTATCATTGGAGCTTTGTGCCTTGTTCACATCATCATTCGGGTGAAGGGTTTCGGATTCACCATTTTCTTTTAACCATTCATTCCCTTTGTTAGCGACCACTTCATTCACGTTCATATTACTTTGCGTACCGCTTCCCGTTTGCCAAACTACAAGTGGGAAATGTTCATCAAGCGTACCTTCAAGGATTTCGTCGCAAATCTTAACGATGGCATTCTTTTTAACCTCCGAAAGATCGCCAAGATCAAAGTTCACCTTTGCCGCAGCTTGTTTAACGTATGCAAATGCACGAACTAATTCAATCGGCATTTTTTCGTTACCGATTTTGAAATTGTTACGGCTTCTCTCCGTTTGTGCACCCCAATATTTATCGGCAGGAACTTTCACTTCACCCATCGTATCTCGTTCGATTCTGTATTCCATGTGTTCTCCTCCTATTGTTTGCACTATTCATCGAAGACCATATGTATATGAAATGAATAATGTCATATTATTCTTTCTCTTTATACATTGTACAAACTTTATTTTTTTAATGCAAAAATAACCGGCCAAGCCTCCCCCTTTTTCTTTAAAATCCATTTAAAATCGTGTTTATCCCTGGACCCATGCAAATTTTGGATATTCTTTTTAGATACATAAAGTGTTGACACCGCTAGTCTCCAATTGCCCTTTTCATGAAAATCAAAGCATTATCATCCAAAATGTTCTTGACAGCATTTTATATATATAGTAAATTCAAAAGAAATTGAATAATCTAAACTCTTATCGAGAGAGGTAGAGGGAATGGCCCGATGACACCTCAGCAACCTTCATTTGTTTCAAACCAATGAAAAGGTGCTAATTCCACAAGTTTGTGAACTTGGAAGATAAGAAGAATGACTCGTCCCTATTTAATCAAAGTCTTCTTCTTAAAGAAGACTTTTTTTTATTTTATTTAACTAAAAAGGAGCAGTGAAAACTATGTACAAAACTGAAACATATCTTGCTCAATTAGGAAATCGCAGTGAAACGGCGACAGGAACAGTCAATCCGCCAGTTTACTTTTCAACAGCTTTTCGCCATGAAGGAATCGGCCAATCGACTGGATTTGATTATACAAGGACAGGTAATCCTACACGCCAACTATTGGAACGATCCATCGCAGATCTGGAAAAAGGCGACCAAGGGTATGCCTGCAGTTCAGGAATGGCAGCCATTTCTACTATACTGGCCTTATTTAAATCAGATGATGCATGGATTGTCAGCGAAGATCTTTATGGCGGTACATATCGTCTGTTGGAACAAGGGTTTAAGAAATGGGGATTGAAGTGCGACTATGTGAACACTTGTTGTTTGGAGGATATTGAAAAAGCCATCACTCCTCACACGAAAGCCATCTTCATCGAAACTCCCACTAACCCTCTTATGCAGCAAACGGACATTAGCGCCGTTGCAGCATTGGCCAAACGATTTAATTTATTGTTAATCGTTGATAACACTTTTTACACGCCTCTTATTCAACAACCCATCCTGCTTGGAGCAGATATTGTGATCCACAGTGCAACCAAGTATCTCGGTGGTCATAATGATGTGCTCGCTGGACTGATCGTTGCTAGCGGCGCTGAATTATGTGATGCACTTGCCTTCCATCATAATGGCATGGGAGCTGTCTTGAGCCCCTTTGATTCCTGGCTGCTGATGCGCGGAATGAAAACCCTGGCATTACGGATGGAACGTCATGAAAAGAATGCCAAGATACTTGTAGATTACTTGGCGGAACATGATTGTGTTACAGATGTATTGTATCCCGGTAGAGGCGGCATGATTTCATTCCGGATCATTGATGAAGCGGCGGTCAACCCATTTTTACAATCACTCTCATTAATTTCGTTTGCAGAAAGCCTTGGAGGGGTTGAAAGCTTCATCACCTATCCTGCTACACAAACACATGCCGATATACCGCTTGAAGTCAGAACGGCGAACGGGGTTTGCAATCGCCTGCTGCGCTTCTCCGTCGGCATTGAAGACAGCGAAGATTTGATCCAGGACTTACAGCAAGCATTCGCACATGTAAAAAGGGAGGCACTACAATGACCACTCATGATTTCAGCTTTGAAACCAAATTACTTCATAATCAACATAAATTCGATCCTGCAACAGGCGGTGTGAGCGTCCCCATTCAGCACGCATCCACTTTCCATCAATCCGATATCGATCAATTCGGCAAATATGATTACAGCAGAAGCGGGAACCCAACTCGCGAAGCACTGGAAGATATCATTGCCGAACTTGAGGAAGGCACTCACGGTTTTGCCTTTTCATCAGGTATGGCAGCCATTTCAACAGCTTTCCTGCTGTTGTCTGCCGGAGACCATATCGTCATTTCCGAAGATGTGTATGGCGGTACGTTCAGGATGGTCACAAACGTTTTGACGCGTTTCAATATTGAGCATACATTCGTTGACATGACGGACCTTGAAAGCATTAAAGCTGCCATTCAGCCAAATACGAAAGCCATATACATCGAAACGCCTTCAAATCCATTACTTAAAGTGACCGATATTAAAGCAGTATGTGATATCGCGAAAAAAGCCGGTGCCTTAAGCTTTGTTGATAATACATTCTTGACCCCAGCATTACAAAAACCACTGAATCTGGGCGCTGATGTTGTCCTTCATAGCGCAACGAAATTTTTATCCGGCCATAGTGATGTGATAGCTGGACTTGCCGTAGTAAAAGATCCGGATTTGGCAGTAAAACTCGGTTCCCTCCAAAACTCCTTTGGAGCGGTTCTTGGTGTACAGGACGCCTGGCTTGTAATGAGAGGTCTGAAAACCTTGTCCGTTAGAATGGAACACTCCCAAAAAGGGGCAGAAAAGATTGCCGCCTACTTAAATGAGCAGCCTTTGGTGAAAAAGGTTTATTATCCTGGCCTGGCCGATCATCCACAGCACGAAATCCAGCAAGGCCAGTCGCTTGGTGCAGGGGCGGTCCTATCATTTGAATTGGAAAGCGAAGAAGTCTTCCGCTCTTTCGTGAACACTGTCGAGCTTCCTGTCTTTGCCGTAAGCCTTGGAGCGGTCGAATCGATTTTATCCTACCCGGCCAAAATGTCCCATGCTGCCATGCCTGCTGATGAAAGGGAAAAGCGAGGCATCACGAACAGCTTGCTCCGCCTCTCTGTCGGACTTGAAAATCCGGACGATTTAATCAAGGATTTCGATGCTGCCCTCGTAAATATTGCAAAAGGGGAAGCAATTGCTGCAAAATGATTAAAGGATGGGTGCCTCATAAATTATGGGCACCCACTTGTTTGCATCATTTTAATTCTTTTTCAACCTATTAATAAATAAAGGCCAACGATTTCTCGATGGCCTCTCTTTCATTTCTTCATATTATATTTATCCAAAAATCGGTCCACCCGTCCGCCTTTTTCAGCAAACTTCTGCTTTCCAGTATAAAAAGGGTGGGTATCTGAACTGATCTCCACTTTTAATAACGGATACGTTTGCCCATCTTCCCACTCGATCGTTTCATTGGACGTTTTCGTGGAACCTGTCAAAAATTTATAACCACTGTTGGTATCCATAAATACTACTTGTCGATAATCGGGATGAATTTCTTGTTTCACTATTATCACCTCATTGTTAATATGGGTATACGTTAAACGTAATCATTACTATTATTAATCATTTTGCTTGAAGGTGCCAATAACCGGCACCTCCTTATAGTTTAATCTTGATTATCCATACTTATTCAATTGTGCTTCAACCGGCCATCCCGTTATGCGGACCGGCCTGCAGTTCATACATTTGATAATACTTCCCTTTTAATTCCATTAATTCTTCATGTGTACCTTGCTCGGAAATCCGCCCTTTATCCAGTACAAGAATTTGGTCGGCATTTTTAATCGTGGAAAGTCTATGTGCAATGATGAAGGTCGTTCTCCCTTTTTTCAGCACATCCATTCCCTCCTGGATAATTGCCTCGGTTTCAGTGTCGATGCTTGCAGTCGCTTCATCCAATATCAGAATCGCCGGATTGAATGCAAGAGCACGTGCAAAAGAGATGAGCTGCCGCTGTCCAGAAGATAACGTTCCTCCTTTTTCAATCACGGGTTCATCCAGCCCTAAAGGAAGATGCTTCAGCACTTTGTCCCCTCCTACATCTTTTAATGATTTTTCAACCATTTCCCTTGTGATGCCTTTATGATTCAGACTGATATTGGAAGCGATGGTGCCAGTAAATAAATAGGGATCCTGTAGGACGATTCCCATATGCTCCCTAAGCGTTTGATGGGGGATATCCAAAATATTCCTTCCATCAATTTTGATTTGCCCTTCGCTGCTATCATAAAAACGGAACAGTAAATTCATTATTGAACTTTTTCCTGATCCAGTATGGCCTACTAAAGCGACCGTTTCCCCTTGCTTAGCTGAGAAGGAAATGTCCCTTAACACATATTCTTCATCCTTATAGCCAAAAGAAACATTTTCAAATTGCACGTTTCCTTTGTATCTGGATATGTTTTCATCACTGACAGCCAATCCCTGCTCATCCAATAAACTGAATGCCCGCTCCCCTGCAACAAGTGCCTGTTCTAGGTTGGCGAACTGATTGACGATTCCGTGAAGCGGATGAAGCAATCGGCTGATCAAATCAACAATTGCATACATCATTCCTAAAGAAATGGCTGAACTCGCTGTAAGGGAAATCCCGCCGAAATACCAGACGAATGCCATTAGCGCCAAAACCTTAATGACACCAATCAAGTTTCCACCCGTCAACGAATTCAAATGGAGCATTTTATTTTGATAGGAATAATGCTCCCGGTTCAAATTTTCAAATGTTTGCTTCGTTTCCTTTTCACGTCCAAATGCCTGAATGATGCTCATTCCAGAAATGGATTCATTGATCATCCCATTAATATCGCTGACCCGTTCCCTAATGATGTGATTATATTTCGAGGCGAATTTACGGTATACAGTCGTCCAGATAACGATGATCGGAATAAGTAAAAGACCAATGGTACCAACACGTGCATCCAGAATAAACAAAGCAATGAGAACGCCGAAGATATTAATTGTGCTCGAGAAAAAGTTGGCGAGCACGGTTACATATAATTCCCGGATCGCTTCCGTATCATTAGTGACCCTTGCTACAACTTTTCCCGCTGGCATATTATCGAAATAACGTATCGGTAAACGGGAAATATGCTTAAAAATATCATTTCGCATCTTCTGAATGATTCGGTTGGCCGCTTTCTGCAAATAAAAACTCTGCCCATATTGAAAAATGGAAGAAATGATGACAAGGCCAAAGTAAAAAGCCACAAGCTTAAGGATCCGCGGAATTTCCGGTTGGTAAAACCGCATCACTTCCTGACTGGTCAACTTCACTGCTTGCACCCGTTGCTCTTTTCCGTCTTTCTTGATGATCAACGATTGGTTCTCCAAGGTTCTGCGTCCATCCATTGGTACAGCTTCATTTACGAAGACAAATTGATTGCCAACCTGCAGAACGTGGACTTCCCTGCCTTTCTTCTCACCTTCAGTGAAGTAATCAGCCCGTTTATACCATTTTTCTTCATACTCCACAGCATCTTTTCCTTTAACCGTTTCATACCAGGAGGATTCGATGCCAAGTATATGTGAATCAATGATTTTCTTGGCAACGAACGGACCCGTTAAATCGGCCGCTACCGAAAGTGCCAGCATGATCAGGGCGCCAATGATCAATTTTTTATAAAGGGCAGCATAATTAAAAAGTTTCTTTACGACCTTCATGCCTTCACCCCCGTTCCTTCATCAACCTGCTGCCGCTCGTATTGCTCCCTATACCAGCCATTATCCTGCAGTAAATCTTCGTGAGTCCCCTCTTCGATGATCTCTCCGCCATCCAACACGATAATCCTATCCGCGTGCTGAACGGCTGATAAGCGATGGGTTGTGATGATGGTCGTTTTCCCTGCCCGTTCATTTTGGATATTTTCAATGATGGTCGTTTCCGTTTTCGCATCCACAGCGGATAAGGAATCATCCAATATTAGGATTTCTGGATTTTTGATCAGTGCCCTGGCAATCGAGATCCTCTGCTTTTGCCCTCCAGATAGAGCGACACCCTTCTCACCGACAAGTGTCTCAAGGCGGTTGGGCAGCATCATTAAGTCCTTCTCAAAATCCGCAAGCCGGATAGCTTCAGCCAGTTCATCTTCCGTTGCATCCATTTTACCGAATAAGATATTTTCCCTCACAGACTTTGAGAATAAAAAATGGTCCTGTGGGACATAGCCGATCCAATTACGAATATCTTCAAGGTCCAGTTGCTCCAGCGGTATGCCTGCAAAAGCAATTTCTCCTCTTCCTAAAGGATATTCCCGCAGCAATTGCTTCACGAATGTCGTTTTTCCACTTCCTGTCTTCCCAACTATCCCTAATGTTTGACCACGCTCAAGCTGAACGGAAATATTGGATAGATTCACAACTGTTGAGGATGGGTATGTAAAAAACACGGAATTGAATTGGATATTTTCCGGATTCGGAATACTCTCCAGACCCAATGAGTTCTTCACATCCGCCTCATATGAAAGGGTGTCTTGAACACGGTCAAGCGAAGCATTCCCCCTTTGCATGACATTGATCAGTTCGCCCACCGCGATCATCGGCCAAATTAACATACCTAGGTAAACATTGAACGAAACAAGTCCGCCAAGCGTTATGGCCTGTTGAAAAACAAGATAAGCCCCGTAGCCCAAACCGATTAAATAACTGATGCCGATGATAATGCTTATCGTCGGATCAAAGAGGGCGTCGATTCTTGCCACCGCGAGATTTTTGCGATAAACATCCTCTGTCATTTCATCAAATCGCTTTTCATCCTCCCGTTCCTGGACATAAGCCCGGATGACCCGGACACCTGAAATGGATTCAAGGACCTTGTCATTTAAAGAACCAAAGGCTGCTTGTGCATCCGTAAAACGTTTGTAAATTTTCTTCACGTAGATTTGCATCATCACTGCCATGATCGGAAGTGGCAGCACCGCCGCAATCGTCAACTCCCAGCTGATGGTGGCGCCCATCATGACCACAACCGTAATGGTGAACAGAACCGAGTCAACGAGCGTCAATATCCCGAAACCAGCTGTGAGGGAAATTGCCTTTAAATCATTGGTTGCCCTGGCCATTAAATCCCCTGTACGGTTTTTTTCATAAAAAGTCGGCGTCATTTTCAGTAAATGGCTCATAAATCCGGACCTTATTTTTCGTTCGACCAAGTTTCCGCCGCCGAATAACAGAAAACTCCATAAGTAACCAAATAGGTAGCTTCCGCCCAGTACCATAAGCAAATAAACAACGTATTTCATGACACCCTCCTGCGTCATGCTGCCATTGTTCATATCATCGATGGCATTTCCGACGAGCTTTGGCGGGATAACCTCCAGGATATTGACTAGACATAGAAATAAAATGGCATAGGTATAGCGCTGCCACTGTTCTTTAAAGAACCAGGACAGCTTTTTAAAAATCGCAAACATGAATTCCCCTCCCTTTTGTTAAAACCTTTCCCTTCACTAACCGCTTTCTGGATCTCCGGGCTGCAGTAAGACTCCCAATGTCATTTGTCTCATTTAAAACTCCTCCTATCTCTTATATGGAAAGGCCGCTATTGCACCTGTATCCCCAAAGCCAAAAAGCCTCCGCCAATTAGCGGAAGCTTTTTTAGATGTGTAAGAACACATATAAAGGCGCAGGCCGCGAAAATTCACAACCTGCGCTTTAAAATGATCAATGAGCACGTTCTAATCCTTTGTTCTAGAAAGACAAAGTTTCAGGGCAGGCGGACGTATGATATTCAATTGTGATATCTATGTGCTTAACTGATTTAGTCATGACGTTCGCCTCCTTCTCCTTGATTAATGGTAATATTTAACTTATATTAAAAGATTACTACGTGTGTATATTTTTGTCAATTGTGACTTTTCTAGATTATTGATGGATAATCCTTTATTCTTATAATGACGTAACCTAAGGAGGTTCAGCATATGCCATGGAGAAAATATATACTCCTAGCGGTTCCCTTTTTATTATCATCCATTTTCATCTTATTTGCCGTACCGGTCCAATATAGACCGGTTTCCTTCATTCCTGTTTTACTTTTCTGGATAGTTTATTATATTTTATTGTACCGGGAAAAGAAGAAGAAAAATAACTGATGACGAAAGAAAACCATCAACAATCAACTTGAGGGCGTTGCAAATGCAACGCCCCTTTCTTGACGGCCCTGCATATAATGATCGAAAAACATTCGTGGTGATTGTATGTTCTCGCAATATGTGCAGAAGCTGTTAGGCAAACTCCCTGTCAAAACAAAACCCATCATCGATGCTGAAAGATATGACACGCTAAAATCCCATTTACAAAAAGAGCTTTTTCAGCCTTTGGATGTGTCTAAAGCTTTTTTACCTATGGAATCGGCTCTTATAAAAAGCATTCGAACCGAAGCAGCTGCCTGGAACCGGAATAATGCTACAAGAACTCATATCTGGCCTTTTATAATCGTAATCCAGAGGTCCATTGGGCCTTTTTAGCACATATGGTTTCGAGGAATGGGGGATACCATATGACTGATTTGAAAAGTTCATCCATGACCCATCTCTTTGACAGAGCGGAACGGCAGAAATTTTTCCAGTTCCTTGAGCGCGCCAATTCAGCGATATTTGCCGATGCCTTCCCCCAGCTGCTTTTATATGAACATTCTAAACAAAAAGAACTTCCAATACGGAAATATTTTCCGGTATTCCGCATTTCAAGATTCATGGCCCCGATTTGGGAATCTTTCATCGAAGAACCCCATTCACCCCTTTTGACAACATCCCTTATCATTAATGAACAAAGAATGCTTCAGGAAAGGGTAATAAAACGCACCCGCCATGGTGAAATCCTTCGAAGGCTTGATTTTCAGCTGCAGGAATACTTAGGCTTCATGAACGTTATCTTTCCTTACGCGAATAAACAAGACGGACTCCGTTCCTTGACCGGCCTGACCGTAGACCGCTTTGCCAATCCGAAACAGCGTATTGAAACGGGAAAATTCTTATACGGGCTTCTTTTTCAGGATCCGGTTGTTTTTCACGGTGTTGGCCAATTTACAAAAGAGGTTACACACTGGTTCAAGAGAGGATTACTGGGAAAGCATATATACCTCTGATGCATCCGCGGCAAAAGATGATAAAGTTTATAGCCCCATTCTTCATGATGCATGGGCAGATCAAATTGTCTTTCCTCCCCCTTCCATTGATTGGTTCACGAATGAAAGCTTCATAGAAGATTTAAGAAGTTCACCGATTATAAAAAAAGCGGACCTGACCAACAAGGTGCTTGAAAATGTAAAGCATCTCAAAACCCTTAACGGAATGAAAGCCATTTTCTAGATCAAGCCTCTTACTTTGAATATCCCATCCTCCATTTGGCAAGAATGGTTAGCAAAAAGAATGGGTGAATCGAATGAGAGGCATTGTACTATTGAATCCAAACTACAATATCGGGGATTTACATGCAAACGAAAGCTTTGCAATCCAAAAGATCGTGACGGACAAGTATATAGACGAAAATAATATTTCCCCGGTCATATTGAATCCGTATCAAATCCATCCTTATTACACCATCCCGCATGAGCTTCTTTTCAATTTACAGAATCGAAAAAAGTGTCAAATCGATTGCCTGGTGCTTCACTCTCTAGCTACGATAGAACGTTTCATCTATATTTACCCTGAAAAGTGGCTTGAGCTATGCGGATATTTCAAAGAGACAATCAGTGTGGCGACTCAAACTCCCGTTCGGAAATACGAAGCAAATTAATGCTTGAATAAAAAATCATGGTACTTAAGGCATTGTGGATCGATTCTCCAGGGTGAAAAGTCCTTGATTGTTCATTTACAATAACCATCATTCTATTTGAGGCTCCCTTTTTTACTGAGCTACACGATAATAAAACTCTTTTATTATTGGCGCCGTATTCTTCCCCCTCTTTTTTATCTATTAAAATCCCTCGCAAATCATTGGCAATTAATTCGTATTAATTTTCCCAATTGCGCGATTACTAGTATTTTTATAACTCCTAAACTATCTTTTGGAAATATAGATAAATTTACGGATAAAGCATAGAAAAATAAGTTAATTTTATATATCATTGGAGATAGGAATTTTCTTATTTTTTACTTTTACTAGAAAGGAATGTTAATGATGACCAAAGAAAAAAAGAAAAAAAACCCAATTCCTTTCCGATTGAACATTTTTTTCTTTTTAATATTCATTTTATTTTCAAGCTTAATAATCCGGCTTGGCATCGTCCAAATCGTGTATGGGGATGATTACCTCCGTGAAGTCGATCGAACGGAAAACGATGTGGCCAATACCCCCGTTCCCCGTGGGAAGATGTATGACCGGAACTTAAATCCGGTCGTTGATAATGAGCCACGCAATGCCATTACCTATACGAAATACCCGAATACGAAAACGGCCGATATGGTAAAGACGGCTGAGGTCCTTGCTACCTTGATAGAAAAAGATACAAAAAAGGTAACGACCCCGGATAAAAAGGATTTTTGGATTTTAAAACATCCGAAAAAAGCCGAAGCTTTGATTACCAAGACCGAGAGGAAGAAAGTAGACGAAAAGAAACTGAAGCAAAAAGATTTATACAAACTTCAAATGGAACGGGTAACCGATGAGAATATCAAGGAATTCACCAAGGATGAATTGGAAGTGATAGCCATCTTCCGGGAATTCAATAGTGGCTATGCCCTCGCCCCTTCCATCGTGAAGAACAAAGATGTCACTACAAAGGAATATGCCAGGGTCAGTGAGCATTTGGATGAAATGCCAGGCGTTGACGTAACGACTGATTGGGAAAGGACCTATAAGTATGACGAGACCCTCCGCTCGGTTCTGGGCAAAGTCTCTTCTTCCGAAGAAGGGATTCCCAGTGAAAATATTGACTATTATCTGGCACGCGACTATACCAGGAATGATCGGGTCGGAAAAAGTTATCTCGAAAAACAATATGAAGATGTCCTGCGCGGCCAAAAGACGCGGGTTGAAAATGTGCTGAGCAAAGGGGAGGTCATCAAAACGAATACCCTCACCGAAGGACAAAGCGGAAAAGACTTGGTCCTGACAATCGATATGGAGCTGCAGCAAAAGGTAGAAGCTATCATCGAGAGCGAATTGCGGAGGGCGAAAGCTAAGGGAAATACCTATTTTTTGGATCGTGCCTTCGTCGTTTTGATGGACCCGAATACAGGCGAGGTGCTTACGATGGCCGGCAGGCAATACGGTCGTAACAGTAAAACCGGCTTGACCGAAATGAACGATTTTGCCCTTGGAAACATTACGACCTCCTATACGATGGGATCATCCGTTAAAGGAGCCACTGTCTACACAGGCTTTCAAACGGGAGCCATCTCACCAGGGTCGGCTTTTTTTGACAGAAAACTCCTTTTAGCAGGGGCTCCTAAGAAAGGCTCTTATAATGATTTAGGGTATGTAACGGATGTCACCGCGTTAAAGAAATCGTCGAATGTCTATATGTTCATGACGGCAATCAAAATTGCCGGAGGGCATTATGTTCCAAATCAGCCTCTAGGAATCAACCGGGAAGCTTATGCCATCATGCGGAATCATTATGCCCAATTCGGATTGGGTGTCCGTACTGGCATCGACCTGCCAAATGAATCCGTAGGGTTTAAAGGAACCGATATGTCAACAGACGGATTGCTGCTGGATTTATCAATTGGCCAGTATGATACATATACTCCTATGCAATTGGCACAGTACGCATCGACGATTGCAAACGGTGGAAAAAGGCTTGAGCCACATATGGTCAGGGAAATCAGAAATCCTTCTGACGCACACAAAGAATTGGGGAGCGTTTTTAAAACGATGAGTCCCAATGTATTGAACGATTTAGGCGGGAAAGATGTTTGGATCCAGCGTGTCCAGGAAGGATTCAGACAGGTTGCCCAGGAGCCGGGCGGGACGGCATATAAATATTTCGGCGGTAAGTCCTACCGTGCGGCAGCGAAAACGGGGACAGCCGAAGCCTTTTACGACGGACCGCGAAGAAATCAATATAGTGAACCAGTCCCGACTATCAATCTAACACTTGTAGGTTATGCACCTCACAATAATCCAGAAGTGGCATTCTCTGTCGTCGTGCCATGGGTCTATCAAGGTAAGCCTTCTGACGATATTAACAAACAGATCGGGAAGCAAGTAATGGACACCTATTTTAAATTGAAGGAAGATAGATTAAAAGGTGAATCTGATGCAGACAATGCAATAGAAAGCACACAATGATGGTTTACACAAAAGGCCTGCTCGATTAAGAGCAGGCCTTTTTGTGCTCCCACTACTCCAGCTTTTGAACGAATTCCTTATATAGAGCCCTTAGTGCATCTCCCCTGCTGATGATGCCGACGACTTTATCATTTTTGTCCACGACGGGGATTTTCTTGAAATGATGCTTGGAAAGGACTTTTATCAATTCATCTAACGGATCTTCGGGGGAGAGCTTTGTAATTCTTTTATTTCTTATGATTTGTGAAACTTTATCATTCATTTTGGATGTAACCTTTTCATCCAATTCTTCACCTGGAAGAACCGTAATGTATGTGAAATACCCCATGATGGCTTCCTCAGCAGGTTTCAAATAACGAAGGATATCCCCGTCCGTCACCATTCCCAATAGCTTATCGCGTTCATCCACAACCGGGACCCCGCCCACTTTATTTTCGATCAAGATTCGCAGAATTTCCTTTAGTGTAAAATCAGGACGGGCTACATAGACTTCCCTTATCATGAAATCCTTAACTAACATAATACCACCCCTTTTTTTTAAGTTCGTCTTCTAAATTCATCTCCTTTCTATTTATACCCTTTTTTGCTCTATTTAAAAACCCTTGCTGCCTGGACTGCCTTTTTCCAGCCATTATATAAATCCTTCCGTTCCTGCTCTTCCATCTTAGGTTCGAATTCCTTATCGACGGCCCATAGCTTTGAAATCTCTTCCTGGCTTTCCCAATAACCGACTGCGAGCCCAGCTAAATACGCTGCCCCTAACGCTGTCGTCTCACTAATAACCGGCCTTTCGACTGGTACATTCAAGAGGCCGCTTTGGAATTCCATCAAGAAGTCGTTTTTGCCAACGCGCCATCGACCCTCAATGCCTTTAGGTTAATTCCTGAATCGATTTCCATGGCGCAAAGGACATCTTTTGTCTGGTAGGCCAAAGCTTCCAATGTTGCCCGTACGAAATGCTCCTTCGATGTCCCCCTTGTTAATCCGAATACCGCTCCCCTCACATCACTATCCCAATAAGGGGTACCTAATCCAACAAATGCTGGGACGACATAGACGCCATCAGCTGAATTGACCCGTTTTGCATACATTTTCACTGTCTTTCGAATCATTCAAGAGTTTTACCCCGTCCCTTAACCATTGTATGGCCGAACCTGCAACAAAAACACTGCCTTCCAATGCATATTCGACTTTTCCGTTCAGCCCCCATGCAATCGTGGTCAATAGGCCATGCTCTGATTTCACTGCCTTTTCTCCTGTATTCATCAGCATAAAGCTCCTGTACCGTACGTATTCTTGGCCATTCCTATTTCAAAACATTCTTGGCCGAACAAAGCGGCCTGTTGATCCCCCGCTGCCCCGGCAATCGGGATTTCGTGGCCAAAGAAATGATGTGGCGCTGTATTCCCATATACCTCCGATGAAGAACGAACATCCCAGCAATCTGTTCTGGTTTTATATTCATTTCCGATAAACAGGAAGCGATTACCGATAAAATGGAACCCCAAATTGCATTTGCATTGTGCTCCACCCATCCAGGATTCGGGAAATATTGGATGAATTCCTTTTGGGCAATATGCAAACCTTCCCTTCTTTTATTAAGGCTCTTTTCGTAAAGATTGTTGTTTTTAAAACGAAACTATTTAAGGTTGATTGGAGCGGAAGTGCGAGACGCATGCGAGAGCAGCGGGACAGGTGAGACCCCACAGGCGTTTACGCCGAGGAGGCTCACCGCCCGCACCAAGGAAAGCGAGCATCTGGAGGGGAAATCACCACAACTCACTACCTGGTAAATAGCAACAAAGTATGTGAAAACAGCCTTTATTAAAAAACGGCCCGGGAACTTGTCGTTCCCTGATCCAATGATAATATGTAAGTATCCATGGTTGTCTCCTCCTACACTTAAGATTCCTAAGTGTCTTGCTGTTTTTTCTTTCTTCATTTTTCTTGATATACCCGTAAAAACATAAAATATATAAAGTACGGCGAAAAACTGAAAAATATTAGCAGGTTAAGAGATTATCTTTTACAATGAACATAAGTTGGATAGGAGGAATGGAAAATGAATAATCATGAAATAGATTTTAAAATATATGGAGATGACATGCAGTTTGTTGAAGTGGAATTGGATCATCAGGAAACGGTTATTGCAGAAGCTGGAAGTTTAATGATGATGGAAGATCAAATCAAGATGGAAACCATCTTTGGTGATGGGTCTTCGAGTAGCGACGGCGGAATGATGGGGAAGCTATTTGGCGCTGGAAAAAGGCTCCTTACAGGTGAGAGTCTTTTCATGACGGCTTTTACGAATGAAGGAAGAGAAAAAAAACACGTTTCCTTTGCCTCACCTTATCCAGGTAAAATCATTCCGATGGATTTAAGCGAGCTCGGTGGGAAAATCATTTGCCAAAAAGACGCTTTCCTTGCTGCAGCGAAAGGTGTTTCGGTCGGAATTGAGTTTCAGAGAAAAATAGGTGCAGGCTTCTTTGGCGGCGAAGGCTTCATCATGCAAAAGCTTGAAGGAGATGGAATGACCTTCGTGCATGCTGGTGGCACAATCCATAAAAAAGAATTGGTTGCAGGAGAGATCTTACGCGTGGATACAGGATGTTTAGTAGCCATGACTAGCGGAATAGATTATAACATTGAATTCGTAAAAGGCGTGAAAACCGCTTTATTCGGAGGCGAAGGTTTATTCTTTGCAACATTAAAAGGACCCGGAACCGTCTGGGTGCAATCTTTGCCATTCAGCCGTCTTGCCAGCCGTGTATTCGCTGCAATGCCGCAAAATGGCGGATCTTCTGACGAAGGCAGTGTTACTAGAGGTTTATTCAATTTATTCAACGATAAATAAGAACCGGAATCAATGGCTGCCATCATGGCAGCCATTGATTACTTTTTTAAAGGATGGATATCTACATGCAGCTTGTTAAGTGGTCCTACATGAGACGCAATAATATCAGGGCTTTTTTTGATCAATTCCCGAATTCGCCTGTTATTTTCCGTAAAATAAGAGATTACTATTTTGTTTATACCGTTCACTGGACAGCTGCCGATGCCCCTATCGGCATAAAGGAGCTTGAAGAAATGGAACAGCTGCTCAACCGTGAGCTCGGAACTGAACTTCAATATCTTTATCGGAAAAAATGAGTTCACTCCTCGTACATCATTTTTCTTGTCATGCCTCCATCGACGATAAGATCAGCACCCGTAACGAAGTCATTTTCCGTTGCCGTCAAATAAAGACATGCCCTTGCTATATCTTCCGGTTTGCCAACCCGATTGGAAAAATGCTGTTGATGATCTTCATCCCTCAACGAGTCATAATCACCCGTTTCAATCCACCCCGGAGAAATCGAATTGACCGTAATTTTCTCATTACTGAATGAAGCGGCAAGTGCATGGGTCAGGGCTTTGATCCCTCCTTTTGTCGCAGCATAGGATTCCGAATCCGGCTCAGACATTATCGCTCTTGTTGATGCTAAATTGATGATTGCACCTCCCATTTCATTATTCCGCATCGATGCAGCCGCTGCCCTGGAACAAAGGAAAACACTGCGTAGATTCGTATTCATCATATCGTCCCATTCCTCAATCGTCAGCTCATAAAGCGATTTGAACAATGCCTTTCCCGCATTATTGATTAATATATCAATGGTCTTATATGTTTTTAGAGTGACATCCATCAAATGCTGGATGTCAGCTTCCTTGCGAACATCCGTCTTAACGAACATGGCTTCATGCCCATTATTTTTGAGCTCTTCCGCATACAGCAGACCTTCCTGCTCGTCCATATCTGCGAGAACCACCGATGCACCGCTTTCTGCATAACCCTTTGCTACACCTCTCCCAATACCATTTGAAGCGCCCGTTACAATCACCGTTTTGTTTGCAAAACCCATCATTTCACCCTCACTTTCGCCAGCTTATTTTTCCTTATCATAATATCCAATTCGCTTCACTACAAACACTACCCTTGGGTGATCAACAAATCCGTTTCCTACCCATCAACAATCAGCAGGACCCATTATATTTTTGTAGCGGCCTCCAATGATGTATGATAATAAAAACAGCAAGAAAGAACCAGGGTGAAGGGCACCCGCTATTATTTTTCTTAAAGTGTAAAAAATTTATATTGGAGGAATTAAAAATGGACTTATTAAAAAATGTGTTTTCTTTAGGATTAGGTGCTGCCGCTGCTACAAAGGAACAAATTGAAAAAGCAGTGGACTCTCTTGTAAAAAAAGGCGAAATCAGCAAAGAAGACTCCAAGGATCTTATTAAGAATTGGGTCGAAAAGGGGGAACTAGCCCAAAAACAATTGGATGATTCCGTCAAGGCCAAAGTCAATCAAGCGCTCAACGGCCTAAACTTGGCAACCAAAGAAGAAGTTCAGGACTTAGAGCGCCGCATCCAAATTTTAGAGAAACAGAACCAACAATCGTGATTTGGAGGTACTTGAATGTTTGGCAAGCGACTGAAACACGCACATCGTTACCAGGAAATCATTAATGCCTTTTTGAAAAATGGTTTTGGTTACTTCATCTATCGCCTTGGATTATCCGAGAGTAAAGCGGCATCGAAACTCCAGCCCGACGAAAACCTGAACCTCCGCTCAATCGGAGAGCGGCTGCATACGATTTTACAAAGCCTGGGACCTACATTCATTAAACTTGGTCAGATTGCAAGCACGAGGCGTGACTTCGTTCCGGAAGAAATCATCCGCGAACTTGAAAAGCTGCAGGACCAGGTCACCCCCTTTCCATTTGATAAGGTTCGCAAAATTATTGAAGCCGAATTGGGTGATTCTTTGGAAAACATTTTTCTTGAATTCCATGAAAAACCACTGGCTACCGCTTCGATTGGGCAGGTCCATACTGCACGGCTTCCATCACAGGAAGTCGTAGCAATCAAAGTGCAGCGGCCCGATATTCTGCCGACTGTGGAAACGGATTTGGAAATTCTCGATGATTTGGCAAGACTGATGGAAGCACGCATATCTTGGGCCAGACGCTACCAAATCAGAAAAATGATTGATGAATTCGCTAAATCGCTTCGCGCAGAACTCGATTATAACTCCGAGGGCCGAAACGGGGAAAGAATAGCCAAGCAATTCATCGATGATCAAGGGTTTAAGATACCAAGAATCCATTGGGAGTATTCCACAAAAAGGGTCCTGACGATGGAATTCATTCAAGGAATTAAGATCAATCATTATAAACAGCTTGAAGATGAAGGTTATGATCGTCGGAAAATCGCAGAAAGATTAGCGAATTCCATGCTTCAGCAAATATTGATCGATGGCTTTTATCATGGCGACCCCCACCCTGGCAACATCATCATTTTGCCAGGAAATGTCGTCGCACTCATGGATTTCGGGATGGTGGGACGTCTGGAGGATGAAACGAAGTATCAGTTCGCCTCGCTTGTCATCAACCTGAAACGTGGAAGCACCAATGGACTGATCAAGACACTTTCAGAAATGGGTCTTCTGACGGACGAAACCGATATGGCGCCATTAAGGGTGGATATTGATGAACTGCGAAATAAATATTATGATATACCATTGAGCCAAATCAGCTTAGGCGGAGCGGTCAATGACCTGTTCACAGTTGCCAATCGGCACCAAGTCCAAATCCCTCCAGAATTCACGATGCTCGGCAAGGCTCTGCTTACCATGGAGGCCATTGTTGAAGGACTAGATCCGCATTTCAGCATCATGAAGGCAGCTGAACCTTTCGGGGAAAGGCTTTTTAAGGAGCGCTACAATCCAAAAAATATTGCGAAGAACGCTTGGAATCAATTCATCGAGTCTGCCGAAGCCATTGCTGAACTACCCAAGGATATCAAGGAAGTAACAGGTATCATAAAAAAAGGGAAATTGCGACTGGATATCAATATTCCCGAACTTCAAGTTTTTTTGCATAAGCTTGATCAAATCTCGAACAGGCTTTCTTTCAGTATTATCCTGCTTGCGTTCAGCATAATCATGGTCGGTCTCATTATTGGCTCGGCAATAGGTGGGGAAACCCTGATCCTATGGAAAATACCGGTTATCGAGATTGGATTTGTCGTTGCAACCCTGATGTTCTTACTTATGCTTTACACCATTTTCAGATCCGGAAAAATGTAAACTTACGAAAAAGGGCAAACCCTCTAATAAGGGCTTTCCCTTTTTCATGTTTTCATTTCATTGGTTATTTATCCGACGTTCATATGAAATGGCATACGCCCTATGGCGAAAATGTAAGATTGGATCTTCCGAGCACTCGATTCCTTCAGTAATATTGGTTGGATCAAACAATAAATGATCTCTAATCGTTTCCAATTTATTAGAAATCACTAAATGGCCGACCGTTATTACCTGTTTTTCTTCCGACCAAGCAGTGGTTGGATCGTCAGACGGATCATTTTCCCCTCCTATTTGAATGTTCAATTTAAAGCCCACCGGACCTTGCCTGAGCCTCTCTTCCATTTCTTCTTCCAGATATTCTGCCGAATGCTTGGCTACCTCCTCTTTTGCTAGCATACTAAGGCCGGCATCAGGTACCCACTCATACTTAATAGCCTGACGCCGTCCTTCCGCATTAATGAAATAGAATGCATGAATGGAGTAATATTGACATGTTGAGAAACTGGCTGGAGAACGCATTTCTTTAAGCATTTGCAGGCTTGCCTTGCTTTCAGGGTATTTCAACAGTATTTTTGTAAGCTCTTTCAGATTTGGGAAACCTTCTTTTGCAGACTTGAAAAAGTCAGCAATATCAACAAACGCTTCCGGTGTTTTCGCAAAGAATAGCGGAATGGTGACAGTAATGAGATCTGATGCCTCTCCATTCGGCAATTTAAACTTGACTGCCATGCCCTTCACAGGGGATATGGCATCTGGATGGCTTGGTATCGGCGAGCTATTTGAGAACCGAATGATCACCGGCACGGCTTCTTCCTGAAGATGCGAAGCCACCGTTAATGGGGACGCTTTTCCGTTTGGGGTAAAAACCCCCTCATAAACATATCCCCTTGCATGCACCCGCCGATAACCGGGATATGTTCCAGCTACATTTTCAATCACATTAACTGCTTCTCTGACTAGTTCAGGTTTAAAGTTGTCATTTCCCTCCATATACCTCACCCCATCTTTTCAAATTCCAATCCATGTTCTTAGTTATTACCTGTACCCCCTATCCCATTAGCTTATTCAAGGTAAACTTCCGTTCATACATGCACCTGAAGCATTGATCGTTAAAAAACGCCTGGAAAAATCCAGGCGCTGCACAAATCATGTAATAAAAGTTTTTCTATATCGCTTTTATAATTATAGGAAAAATAGTAAGTAGAACAAGATGGCAAGACCTTATGAACCAGAACTAAAGATCTTCACATTCAATCATTCAACATGAACGGCAGTGCCATAAGCAATGATTTCACTAGCGTTTTGCATGATAGCCGATGTTTCCAGGCGCATTGCAACGATGGCATTCGCCCCTTTCTCTGTCGCTTCATCGACCATCCTGCCAATTGCTTTTTGTCTGGCTTCTTTCATCATTTCCGTATACTCCGTGATTTCACCGCCGACAATGGTCCTCAATCCCGCAAGAATATCTTTTCCAATATGTTTCGATTGAACGCAGTTCCCCTTAACAAGCCCCTTCAGTTCTTTAATTTCTTTTCCAGGAACGGTATTAGTAGTCACGATAATCATATAGTTCGTCCTCTTCCTTTTTTTTGATTTTTTTTACGATCAAATAAAAAATTAACGGTATTGGGGCTTGAATCAAACCAAGAATACCCCACATCCACTGGTTAAAGCCATTCTTCCTTGCATCGACAAATAGATATATGCTTTGGCTCAATAAAATAACCCCACATACAATCAAGGCAAGTTTTTCAAAACTACTCATGAACTCCACTCCACCTACCTTTTTAAATAAAATGTATTATAATCAGTGAAGATTTATGTTATCACCTAAAAAGCTAGAAACCTTCATATAGATGTATTACCTTTTCATATTATACCTTGATGTACACGTGATTTTTCGGGTTCTTCAGAAACTATTCAGGAATGATTCAAAAATATGGCTTCCTTTTTTGCCGGTTAAACCGTTCTGATTCTTCCATTTATGATTAGCCACTTTCATAACAGTTGAAAATAAATAAAAATACTCATTCCTGTTCACGCTCCACTTGAGAAAGGATTACATGTGTAACGGTTGCAGCAAAAGGAATTGTCCGATTGATGAATTCCTCCACTTCTTCAAGGTTCTCACTGTGGATTTTCAGCATAAAGCAAGCCTGCCCGGCAATTCGATAGCAAAAGTCAACATTCGGCAGCTTCGAGATATACTTTTTGAATTTCTCATATTCCCCATTTTTTATCGTTGCTTCCACGATACACTCAATAGGAAAACCGATCTTTTTATGATCAATCTCGGCAACATACCCTTTAATGATCCCGAACGACTCCATTTGCCGTACCCGGTCGGTAACGGTTGGGGCAGATAGATTTACTTTCTTTGCCAATTCCCTCATGGAAATCCGGCTATTCAGCGTTAATTCTGCAAGGATGCTCCGGTCTTTTTCATCTATTTTCATTTAGAAATTATTCCTCTCTTTTTCTTTATATTTATACAATATTCAACCGAAATATTTTACAAGCGTAATTAATATTCCTGTTTTTTTATATTAGGATTATCTCAAGGGGGAGATGCTCATGACAAGAATAAAAAATTCGCCGATTGGCTCCAGTCCGTATCAAAGATTATTTCATTCAGAAGAGATTTCGCATAAATGGTCGGACCTCTCAAATTGCATATCTGCGGATGGGAAACTATCGAAAGAGTTAAAGGAAAACGTCAGAAGGGAACTGGCATACGGTAATGGCTGTTCATACTGTCAGGCAAAAGGTATTCCATTAAAGCCAGAAGATGCGAAAGAAAGCTATGCAATCGCCTTTGCAGAAGTATTCCTCATTCAACGTGAAAAAACAGAGGAAAAGTTTTTCCAAGTATTGAAGGAGGTATTCTGTGATGAAGAGATTTCTGAACTATTGGCATTCATTTGTTTTACGACGGCCCAGCAATATTTCGGGGCTTTGATGGATTTATAATAACGCAAATAAAGGAACAGGCATCTCGCCTCGTTCCTTTTTGCAAAAAGCCTATAAACCCTTCAGTAGTTTGACCCGTCCATTCGGGTCATATACCAGCATAAATTGAATTCCAGCTAGGTTTTCGCACCATGATCATCCATTTCATTGATCCTTGGAAGAATGGAGCGGGAAGGCACCGGGGATGTCAAAACTACGGAAGTATTCAGATGTCCATAGGGTATTAATCGATCTATAAGTAATCTCATGCTGTCCATATCAGCTAAAGCCGCTTTCAAAAAATATCCAACTGTTCCTGTTACACGATGGCATTCGATAATGTCTAAATCATTTTTAACTAACTGCTCGAAATCGGAAACGGAAACCTTAAGTTCACTTACCTGAATGAACACAAGTACACCTCTTCCTATTGCCAGTGGTGAAACCCTTGCACTGAACCCCTCAATGATTCCCTTTTCTTGCAGGCGATACATACGTTCAGAAATACTGGGCCGGCTGAGAGCCAATTTCTTCGATAGTTCACTAATCGTAATGCGTCCATTCAACTGTAAAAGTTCCAGTAAACAAACGTCTATTTCATCCATGAAGCAACCGCCTTTCATAATGAAGGATTATTAGCTAATATATCTGTAAAATGTTGTATGGAAAGTGAAAAAACATTCTTTTTTGTATGTAATTTTAACAGTTAATATTCTATCATTAAAATTAGTAAATGAAAAAGAAAATTCAGAATTCAACTAAAGGAGGAACCTGCATTGACCTTTACGAAAATCCCGGTTCGAAAAAACATTGAAGACATAAGCCCATATGTTTCCGGTAAGCCAATTGAAGAAGTGCAACGTGAACTTGGTCTTGAAACGATCGTTAAATTGGCATCCAATGAGAATCCATTCGGTTGCTCAACTCTAGCAAAAGAAGCCATGCTTACCGAAATGGAGCAAATCTCCTTTTATCCTGAAGGTATGGCACCTGCATTAGCTGAAAAGCTGGCAAGGAAATTGAATATCAATCAAGATCAAATCATCCTGGGAAATGGGTCTGATGAAGTGATACGTTTGTTAACAAGAACCTACATCCAACAAAATGATGAAGTCATCATGGCTGATGTTACATTTCCACGGTATGAAACGAATGTATTGATTGACGGCGGTACACCTGTAAAGATACCTCTTATTAATGGTGTACATGATCTGCAGGGTATGTATGATGCCATAACTGAAAAAACAAGAATGATTTTTGTCTGTAACCCCAATAATCCGACAGGAACGATCGTCGAAAAAGAAAAATTAACATCTTTCATCGAGAAGGTGCCGAAACATATTTTACTGGTCGTTGACGAAGCATACTATGAATATGTCGATGATGAAGATTATTTAGAAACTTTGCCGCTTCTAAATACCCATTCAAATCTGGTCATCTTACGCACTTTTTCAAAGATTTATGGATTGGCTGCATTAAGGATTGGATACGGTTTAATGGATGCTTCCATCATACAAGAGCTAGTTAAAGTGAAAGAACCCTTCAATACCAACCGTTTAGCACAGGCTGCGGCCTTCGCTTCCCTCGATGACCATACATTTGTAGAGCAATGTGCTCGTAAGAATGAGGAAGGAAGAAGATATTTAGAAAACGAACTAAGCGAGATGGGATTAACATTCTTCCCTTCACATGCCAACTTCTTGATGGTCAAACTGAACCATCCTGGCAGGGACATTTTCGAGAAGCTATTGATTTCTGGTGTCATCATCCGTTCTGGTCATTTGCTAGGCTATGAAAATACGATCCGCGTGACCATCGGCACTCCGCTTGAAAATGAGAGATTCATAACCTCCTTACAACATGCAATCAAAAAAACGTCCAGTACTTGAACTACGAAATGAAGTTGCAGTATGATTGATGATTAATAGATAAAAGATACGACATAGACGCCTTTGCCCATGTCGTATCTTTTACGTGGATTTATTTAACAAGATTCCTTTTCTATTCTAGTTGTTTCCTGTTCATCCACACTTTTAAATTTAAAGATCGAGATGGAGATCAATGTAGCCAACACAATAAGGCAGGCAACGATGCTGATCCGATTCTGTTCACTGAACACGAACGTGACACAAATGATGCTTAAGGCGATTACTGCAAATAAGGTTATATATGGAAAGCCCCACAATTTAAAACTCGGAGCTTTAGGATATGAATTGCGAAGTTTTAGCTGCGCTAAACAAATGCTGATCCATACAAGTGATACTACAAAACCCGGAAACGCCATTAATAAAGTAAATGCCCGATCCTGGGCAACGTAGGTAATCATGGAGCCGACGACCAATGCAGCGGCACTTAGGATTAAACTATACAAGGGAACGCCATTCTTTGATACATAAGAGAATGACCTGGGTGCCTCCCCTTCTGCAGCTAAAGAATGCAGCATCCGAGTACACCCATATATTCCGGAGTTAGCGGCAGATAAGACGGCCGTAATTAAAATGAAGTTCATGATGTGGGCAGATCCTTGAAAACCGGACATTGACAAAACTTGTACAAACGGACTTGCTTGGTCGCTAATTTCGTTCCAAGGAATCAGACCGCAGATTACAAGTATCGGTAAGGTAAAAAATAATACGACTCTCCAAATATAACTTTTAATGACCTTCGGTAAAATTCGTTCAGCATCTTTTGCTTCCGTTACCGTCAGGCCTATTAACTCGGAACCGCCATATGAGAACATAACGATCAGTAATGCTGAAAAGATGGACATCCACCCATTTGGGAAAAATCCTCCGTGCCCTGTGAAGTTTTGCAGGTAATTAGATCCGCCGCTTGGGATGGCCCCAAATAAAATACAGGCTCCCAAGATAATGAATAGAATGATCATTGTAATCTTAATGCCGGCAAACCAAAATTCGAATTCACCATAATTTTTAACATTCATCATGTTAACCCCAATGATTAAAGCAGCACACCCTAAACTCAATATCCATAGCGGGATTGTTGGGAGCCAATACTGCAAAAAGCTTCCTGCCACCACTACCTCAATGACACATACGGACAGCCACATGAAACAATACATCCAGCCTATAATGAAGGAACTTCGCTTACCGAATGCTTTCTGAACGAAACCTTTCATATTCGTATTGGGATAGGCGATTGCCATTTCCGCTATAGCTCCCATGACTACAAGAAGTAATAATCCTGCAAAAATATAAGTAAAAATGACTCCTGGCCCTGCTAACGATATGGTTTCGGCACTTCCTTTAAAAATCCCAGTACCTATTGCCCCTCCCATTGCCATCATGCTAATATGCCTCGGCAACAACCTCTTTTGCAGTGACCCACCATTTGATTCCATTACAGCTGCCTCCTTTTTCCCATAATTTTTCTTATAAAAATCAAAACCCATTTCAATCGTTGAAAGGCGAATAGATAAGTTATCTCATCAATCCTTATGGTTTAGGAGTGGAAGGATGCAAAGCCTTCTTGAAAAATCACCTCATACTTCACCAAATAAAAATGATATCAATATGCCGTTAGTTTTACAAGAGTATGATTGCAAGCTAATACTGCTCCTGTTGGTCAAACGCCGTTATCCGGGCCTGATCCTTCAATATGGAGTAAATTTCCTGATAGCCTTGCCTTATGGGGGACCAATGACCAGGTTTCTAAAACTATTAAAATGAAACACTCCAACCGGGGACTACATTGGTAATCCCCATGAATTTACATCTTCCAGTTATCTTATTTATTTACGATGTGAATCGCATGTCCCAAAACTGCCTCCGCCGCTTCCATCCACCCCTCGGTCAAAGTTGGATGAGGATGCATGCTGAGGGCTATATCTTCGACCCGAGCTGCCAACTCAAGTGCAAGGACCCCTTCACCTATAAGGTTGGAGGCATCTGCACCAACCATGTGCATTCCAAGCAATATGTGGCTTTTTGCATCCACAATCACTTCAGCAAATCCCTCTGTTTCATTCGTTGCAAGCGCCCTTCCATTGGCACTGAACGGGAACTTCCCGGTCTTGACTCTGTATCCCTGTTGTTCTGCTTCTTCACTGCTTAAACCAACCCCTGCTATTTGTGGTTCCGAGAAGATTACATATGGGACATACGGGGAGTCAATGGCACTTGGCACCCCCCCGATTACTTCCGCTGCCACGATACCCTGTTTGGACGCTCGGTGTGCAAGAGCCGGCCCAGGTGTAATGTCACCGATGGCAAAGATGTGCGGCACATTTGTACGGCATTCCATATCTACAGCTATATGGCCCTTTTCACTAACCTTAATGCCTGCCTGATTCAGACCAATCTCTTCTGTGTTAGGAATCCTGCCAATTGTAACCAGGGTCTTTTCGCTCACTACCACTTCCGCCCCCTGGTTTTCCGAGGAAACATGAAGGTGTACTTGGCCATCCACTACACTCGCCTTTTCTACCCGCGCCGATGTTTTAATATCCATGCCTAGCTTCTTGGCATTACGGGTAACTTCCTTGACAAGGTTCTCGGCAACCTGGGGGAGAATGCGGTTGGCCATCTCAATGATGGTCACTTTAGTACCTAACTTTGCAAATGCCATACCCAATTCGATTCCGATATAGCCTCCGCCTATGATCGACAAACTAGATGGGACTTCATGCAGCTGCAAACTTGCTGTTGAATCCAAAATATACTCTCCATCGACTTTAATGAATGATGGAATGAAAGGTCTGGATCCCGTCGCAATAATTGCCTGTTCAAACTTGTAGGTTTCAAAATCGCCATCGGTTTCGACTCCGATACGGTCATCAGATAAAAAGAAGGCTTGACCTTTAACCACAGTCACTCCATTTTCTTTACACAGATGGGCAATACCTTGGTTCAACTGGGAAGTGATGCCCTCTTTCCAATCCTGCCAAATTCCCAAGTCCATTGTTGTTCTTTCTTGAGACAGCCTGATCCCCATTTTCCCTAAATCGTTAAGCTTTTGGTATTGATCGGCTGCGTGAATTAAAGCCTTCGAAGGTATGCAGCCCCGATTAAGACAAGCCCCGCCCAGCTTATCCTTTTCAACAAGCACGACCGATTTCCCTAATTGTCCGAGACGGATCGCCGCAGCATATCCCCCCGGACCTCCTCCCATGATGATAACATCCGTCTCTACAGCAACTTCCCCTACTACCATTTATCTCATCTCCACAACTAAACGAATTGGATTTTCCAGCAGTTCCTTGATTCTATTTGTAAAATGCACAGCTGTAACACCATCTATTAAACGGTGATCGAAAGATAAAGACATATTCATCATTAAACGGATTACACCTTCCAAATCGCGGACGACCATTCGTTGTTCCATTTTATGCAACGCTAATATGGCCGCTTCCGGATAGTTAATGATCGGGGTCGCATGCATCCCACCGATGGGTCCTACATTGCTTATCGTAAATGTACTGCCTGTGATTTGATCTATGCCCAACTTCCCTTCCCGGGCTTGGTTTGCCAATTGCCTGATTTCATCAGCCAGTTGGAAAATGGTTTTTTGATCTGCATGCTTTATGACAGGAACAATGAGACCCTCTTTTGTATTCGTTGCAATCCCAATATGATAATAATTTTTCAAGATGATTTCATTGGTTTTTTCATCAATTGAAGCGTTTAAAGTTTTAAACTCCTTTAAAGCGATTACAATGGCTTTTACGAAAAATGGCAAAAAGGTCAATTTAATATCCTTATCATCGGAATACGCCTTTAATTGATCTTTCAATTCCTTCAATCGATCCATTTCCAATTCATCTACATGGGTTACATGAGGAATGGTCGAAACCGACTTCACCATATGTTCAGCGATCTTTTTACGAATGCCCTTAAGGAGAATCCGCTCTTCCCACTCTTTTTCCAATCCTTTTGCCTTGACGGCATACTTCATTGGGGACATAACTTGAAGAATCTTGTCATCATTGTTATTGGCATTTTCCCCTATTATCGAATTATTTTCTTTAAACTGCTTCAAGTCACTTTCGATTATTCGCCCAGCAGGACCGGAGCCTTTAACCTGCTCGATATCAACCTTCATTTCCCTTGCCATTTGACGCACGAATGGGGTAGCCAACACACGCACTGCATCAAGATGCGGTTTGCCTGTAACATGCTCTCCATTTACTTTTACATCATCAGATTGAATGACTTGGATATCTCCTTCACTAATGCCTGTTTCCGGAGCAGGCATATCGTTCCCTTCTTGAATTGTGAATATAGTGGTTCCCACTTCCACGATATCCCCTTCGGAAAAGAATATTTTCTTGACCACTCCCGTTGCTGGGGCAGTCAATTCCGCATTAACTTTATCCGTTTGCACCTCAACAATGGGTTGGTCCTGCGTCACCGCATCCCCTTCCTTGATCAGCCATTGGATAATTTCTCCTTCATGCATCCCTTCCCCTACATCAGGAAGTTTAAATTCCATCATGCGCCTTCCTCCTTTTCCCTTAATTATCAATTAAAATGAAATCGTCTCCACTATTCCTTGTTTTACCCGGTCAACAGTCGGTAGATAATGATCTTCTATTGAAAACGGCGGAACCGGAACATCAAATCCTGTTACACGCTTGATCGGAGCTTTCAGGTAAATAAGAGCTTCATCATTAATGATGGAAATAATCTCCGCACCTAATCCGGCAGTCTTATGGGCTTCATGGACGATTAATGCACGACCTGTCTTTTTAATGGATTGCACGATGGTATCCCTATCTAAAGGGTATAATGTTCGAAGATCAACCACTTCACACTTCCAGCCTTTTTCGCTTTCAATCTTTTTCGCGGCATTCAATGCCTCCCTTAACATAGCCCCCCATGCAAAAATCGTCAGATCGCTTCCCTCCTGGACCACTTTTGCTTGACCAATTGGTATACGATACATTTCTTCGGGAACTTCTTCCTTAAAAGCACGATACAATTTAGTCGGTTCCAAAAAGATTACCGGATCAGGATCTTCAATTGCGGCAATTAGAAGCCCTTTTGCGTCGTATGGATTACTGGGTGCAACTACCTTTAAACCCGGAGTATGGGCAAAGAAGGTTTCGACACTTTCGGAATGAAGTTCAGGTCCTCTGATTCCAGCACCATATGGCGTACGGATTACGAGGGGCACGCTAAATTGCCCACGAGTCCGGTATCTCATACGGGCAGCATGGGAAACGAGTTGCTCGAATCCCGGATAAATAAAGGCGAGGAATTGAATCTCCACTATGGGCAGCAGTCCGTTAAGGGCTAAACCAATGGCAGAGCCAATGATTCCGGATTCAGCTAATGGCGTATCCACAACTCGATCTTTTCCATACTTTTCATAAAGCCCTTCCGTCGATCGGAAAACTCCGCCGTTCACTCCAATATCCTCACCCATGATCAACACACGATTATCATGACCCAGCATTTGGTCCTGCGCTTCCGTAATAGCCTGGAGCATCGTTAAACTTTTGCCCATTATTTCTTCACACCTTTCTTTAAGATTTGGTTCAATTCCTGCTTCTGTTCCTTTAGGTGCCATGACTCCTCAGCATATACATGTTTAAACATTTCGAGCGGATTGGATTTCGGATAACCTTCCGCCTTTTGGAGGTGAGCATCTATCAGTTCGTTGAATTGTTTTAACACCATTCCTTCCTGTTCTTCATTCCAGTAACCCTCTTTATTCAAATACTTTTTAAGACGCGTTATCGGATCACGATTTTCCCTCCAGAACGTTGAAACTTCGTCCTGATCGCGATATATGTTCGGATTGTCTGCAGTAGTATGGGCACCATAGCGAAAGGTTATGGCTTCGATTAAAGTAGGTCCTTCACCTTTAAGCGCCCTTTCGACAGCCTCTTTTACAGTCAGCCATACTGCAAAGATATCATTTCCATCCACTCGAACCCCATGTATGTCATAAGCAGCAGCACGCTGGGATATAGTTTTAGATGCTGATTGCTTTTCAAAAGGCACACTGATCGCATAGCCATTATTTTGGCAGAAAAAGATTGTCGGGGTTTTATAAACACCTGCAAAATTCAGTGCCTCATGAAAGTCCCCTTCAGAAGTGGCACCATCACCAAAATAAGCAATGCTTACATTCTTTTCCGCTTTAATTTTACTTGCCCAAGCCGTTCCTACCGCATGAACCATTTGAGTGGCAATGGGAACACTAGGAGGTAATATCCTTTTACCTTCCGGACAAATTGAACCCTCAAAATGTGCCATCCAGTATAGGAAAACACGATACAATTCCTGTCCATGAATGATCGCCGCTCCATGATCACGGTATGTGGGAAACATCCAATCACCTGCCGACAACGCTAAAGCGCTTCCTGCCTGGGATGCCTCCTGTCCTTCGAAAGGTGCATAAGTTCCCATTCTGCCTTGGCGCTGGAGATTAATTGATTTACGGTCAAATGTTCTGAGCAGTAGCATGCTCTCATACATCTTTAACATTAATGATTTATCGATTTTCCCATCAATCGTTCCAACTATTTCTCCGTCAGGTGTCAAAACACGAAACATTTCCGGCTCACCTTCATTTGAATACGCTTTCATTATTGGGTTTCCCGTCTTTTCCATTTCATTTCTCCCCTTAAGATAGATTTGTTTCGCAAACTTACCAAGGATTTGAACAGTCATGAAATAACAGCCCAAAAAGTTTTCATTGGTCTTTTATGTCTGTGAATAATTACTGTTTCATAAACTACATTTGCTTATATAAAAGGATAATACATCCAAGATTTTAATAATATGTTAAATAGAATGAATTTTTCGTATATTACCTTTATTTAGAATGTGTTTTCTTATATCTCACCTTCATTTTGAAAATATGCCCGATTATGGAAAAATCCAATGTAAAATCAGCGGGTTACCGGCAAGTTTTGGGATATGCTCCGACCTTTTCAAGTCACTTGTTAGCTAGCATCCATTCAAGGGCTGCCTAAATAAAAAAAGTACATCCACTATCATCAAAATCAGGATCCAGCACAAAAAGACCCATTATAATCATGGGTCTCAGACTGTTGACAAACGTTTTTTTATGGCTTGTACAATTTGAACGTTGATTGAAACGCAGTGCACTCCCTTTCCGTGGGCGGTCCTCCCTCGGCTTGCGCCTGCGGGGTCTCGCACCATCCGTTTCATCAGCTTTGTGATAAAATTAAAATCTCTTTTGCCTACAGTCTTTATTGTTTAAAATAGAAGCATAAAAACTTGGGGTGATAAGGATGCTTCCAAACATGATTCTAATCAGCGAAATCAACTTGAAATGATTACTTTAGATTAACTGGTGCCAGCGAACCATTTGGTTCGAAAAATGGAGGCCGCCATTGACTTCGCATTCATATATGACTTGGTGAAAGATATGTATTCAGAGGTAGACGCCCAAGTACTAATCCAGTTATTTTAGTTAAACTGACATTTATTCAATATACCTTAGATATTCGCTCGATCGAGGTTTACTTTACCAACAAGATTTCATTTTTCCTTACCCCGCTACACGGTATTAGTAAGATCTATTTTTCAAATGTGCCTTTCACGACCGCTTCACCATCTTTGACCATGATTTGCCCCATCGCGATAACCCTATTTATTTCTAACGTTTGTTTCTTCAATATGATGATATCGGCGTCATTCCCTACCTCAAGCCGACCCTTCTTAGTGAGGTTTAAAATATTTGCCGGATTTTCCGTCACAACTCGTATGGCATCGGCAATTGACACTCCATCCTCGGTGACCGCATCTACGACAGAATCATATAAGGACATGCATGTACCAATGTTCAAACCGCGCAGGTTGCCACTGCCATCGAAGTCAGGCAGGCTTGCTTGCCCATCTGAAGTTAAGGTGATCTGCCTGATATCTACCCCTTCTTCTAGTGCTCTCTTTATTGCTGTACTTGCTTTGACCTCCCCATCTTCAAGGAACTTCTTGATCGTACTTGTCGTAAAATCAATATAACCCCCTTTTTTTGCATATTCCATCCCTGCTTTGAATAAATGCGGATTTCGATTTATATGTGTAGGGTAAAACTGTGTGATCGGTATTTCCGTTGTCTCGACAACTTCTTCAATTACCTGCAAATGGTTTTGACTGTAGCCGACATGAATGTTGACGATACCGCTTTTCCCAGACAACAGACCTCCATTACGCGCTTGAGAGGCCAATTTAGCCAGTTCAGCTACAGTCGGCTGTGAAGAACGATGATCGGCAATGGCAATTTCGCCAACACCGATAATTTTATCCACAAGAATCAAATCATCTTCGATCTTACCGGTTAACGTCTTGACTGGAACTTGATAGGAACCAGTATGAACGAAGCAGCTAATGCCTTCTTCTTCAAGCGCTCTCGCTTTAGCAAGCAGTGCTGGCATGGTCCTTGTCGTCCCATCTGTTCCGATGACCCCTACCAATGTCGTTATACCCGCTAAAGTGGCATCTGTTAATTGGATTTCTGGTGTCCTCGTTTTAAAGCCCCCTTCCCCACCTCCGCCGATAATATGTACGTGAGCATCTATAAAACCCGGAACCACAATTTGGCCACTCGCATCAATCACTTTCATTTCAACGAACTCTGCAGGGACATCAATCTTGTCCTCAATGAAGCCAATTTGCTTTCCAACCAAGAGGATATCTTTTTGGCCCATATATTCCGGACCATAAAGCTCCCCATTTTTAATAAGTGTTAGCATAGTTCGTTCCCCCTCCAAAAATTGAAATTTTCAAATAGGTTTCAAAATCTTTCACTCGGGTAAATATACAACATGACCCGCTAACAATTACATAAAAAAGACCAAACATACTTGTTCATTTTAAAAAGTGTTGTAGCTGAATTGACATCTTGATTATGCTTTTCCAAAAGTATAAAAACAAAAGGAGTAAACGACATGAATAAAGTGATTTCTTCTGATATTAAAACAAATAAAAGATTATCCATGCGACAAATCATGAACCTATATCAAGTTACAAAAGAATTTAAAGGGAATATATATTTTATCTGCAACCATAAATTGGTCGATGCCAAGAAACTTTCGACTTTCGTATCCTTTGTGCTCATTCTTCAAGAGTGTGCAACCATGAAAGTCATACTTGAAGGCGAGAATGTACATGCCATGCTAGAAAAAGTACAGGCTATTTGTAAAGAAAATGATGAAAGTGCATTTGGATTCCAATCGGACCAAACCGTTAATATTTAAATGATTCCAACTACGTCATGAAGAGGGTGTATAGAAGTGAGAACCATTTTAATGGTGATAGGCGCAATCGTCGTAATCGGCATAATAGCAAATCTCATTTTTTAATGAATGATGAAAGACTGTCAATGATTGACAGTCTTTTTTTTATGCTAATTTATTGGAAAGTACGGGCGTGCCATGCTCCCATTTCATGAAAATTACCACGGCACATCCCAATCCCTCCATTTTTTCAAACCATTCCGAATTTCTTTTCCTTTATCAATCCAATATTGCTTCCTTTTGTCCTCCTCTTCTTTCTTTACCTGTTGCTCAGCTATAACTGCCTGTTGTTTAGCTATAAGCGGTCCGATATCTTGAGTATTAAAAGATTGAGATGCTTGATTCTGTAATGCTCTCGACATTATTTTTTGAAAGATGATTGCAGTTCCCTGACTGCTGTGTGTCGTTAAATAATGCTTTTCATCCGTTTTATCATATCCAGCCCATACTGCACCGACCAACGAAGGTGAATAACCGATGAACCATTGATCTTTAACCCCTGATATTCCTTCGATGGGAACTTGTGTTGAACCTGTTTTACCTGCTATTTCATAACCCGATACAGCTGCGTTTTTCCCTGTGCCATATTCCACTGTACCAAGCAACATGGAATTCATTTTATCGACGACGCCTTTAGAGGTTACTTTGGTGCTTTCCTTTTTCCAGGCGGCTACCTCTTTTCCATCATTATTTTCTATTTTTACAATGGCATGGGTTTCCATACGTTCCCCGCTGTTGGCGAATGCTGAAAAGGCTCCTGCCATCTGCAGCGGGGACACACCTTTCTTCATCCCTCCTAAAGCAAGCGACAGATTTCGATCATCCTTTTCATAAGGAATCCCAAACCGTTTAAGAGAATCCAGCCCCTTATCGATGCCAATCTCATTCAAAAGCCAAACCGTTGGTACATTCAAGGAATTCATCACCGCTTCATACATGGGTACTTCTCCTTTATATACACCGCTCAGGTTTGTTGGCTCATATTCCCCAAAGCTCATTTTTTCATCCTTCAAAGGGGCAGTGATGCCGTATCCCTCTTCAACCGCTGGAGTATAAACGACAAGTGGTTTAATGGATGAACCAGGAGATCTTGTCAGCTGGGTTGCCCGGTTATATCCCATAAATTGATGCTTTCCTCTCCCACCGACAATTGCCCTTATCCCTCCTGTTTTAGGATCAAGGAGGACTGATCCACTTTGAACCATTTCTCCTGTACTCGTTCCAACTGGAAAATTGGCTTCATTCGCATACACGGATTCTGTAGCCTGCTGCATGGATTGGTCCAGTGTCGTGTATATTTTATAGCCCTTTGAAAGCAGGTCCTCAAGCTTTATTCCATATTTGCTTGATGCTTCCGATAAAACATGATCGACATAATAAGGGTACTTCCCTTTTAATGGATCGGTTTCCTTCTCCCCCATGTGAAGTGTCACTGTATCTTTTTTTGCAGCCGCTGCTTCATCTTTCGTCAAATAACCATGTTCCGCCATTTTAGAAAGAACCAAATTACGCCGCTTCACTGCCCCGTCTAAGTTCTTATATGGATCAAGTTTGGATGGCAAGTTAATGACACCTGCCAGCAAGGCTCCCTCGGCAACGGTCAATTCAGAGACCTCTTTGGAAAAGTAAATATTTGCGGCCTTTTTAATTCCCCATGCCCCATGGCCAAAATAAACTTGATTCAAATACATATCCAGAATTTCAGCTTTTGTATATTTATCTTCAACTTCCTGGGCCAGAAAAAACTCTTCAATCTTCCTCTTCAGTGTTCGATTCGACTCCAGCATCGTAATCTTCACAAGCTGCTGGGTAAGCGTGCTCCCTCCTTCAACAACACTTCCGGCCTTCGCATTTTTAATCAGCGCTCGCAAAATCCCTTGATAATCTATGCCGTGATGTTCATAAAAACGGTGATCCTCAATGGAAACCACCGCTTGTTTCATATGTTCCGGTATTTCATCTATCGAAACACCTTCGGATTTATTTGCCGTGATCGTGCTGGCAAGATTTCCATCCCGATCATAGATTCCTGTTGGTTGCTGAAGAATATTTTGAAGATGGCTTATATCTGCAACCTGTCTGAAATAAAAAAGTGAACCGGCGCCTAAAACCACAATCACCAATATAATAATTAGACCTAATTTCACTAACCCTCTCATTTGTACCCCCATTTTCCAATCTGCGACATGTTTCATTAAAAATATTTTACCCCTTTTATTAAAGAAAACTCGTCGATTGACTAAAAGGCCTAAGCTAAGTCGCCTTTTCTTTAGCACTATACCCGGGTATCGGTTTCGTTGCCGATGATACCCCCTTCACCGAATGAAAAATAAGCCCGCGACTAATTGAAGGACCAGGATTTTCATCCTACCATTTTTAATAATGACCGTATCTATCCTTTACCCGTAATTTGCAATCTATATACCGATTAATGGCGTGAACCCCTTAAAAAGTGGGTATAACACTTTAAAGACTTATAAAAGGGGAGAGATGGCATGAAAAAAAATTTAAAACATATTGTCGTCGCTTTTGATGGAAATGAAGAAAGTAAACGTGCAGTGGAATATGGAGCAACATTGAAAAAGGCCTTTCCTGAGGCCGAGCTGACCGTAGTTCATGTCCTATTTGATAAGGTTGAGCAGCGTATCATGGGAAACGCCTCGGCGCCGGGGTTTGTACCGGCTGCTGGATTTTATGTGGATCCCGTCCAGACACATCCCGTCGTTGAAGTCGAACAACCAGAAATTCAAATGGTCAATAACACCCCTTCCGCCGTTGAGAGTAGTGTTCAGAACGCAGAAAGTAATACGTTGAGATTGCTAAGTGAATGTCAAGTCAAGGGGAAATTCGAGATATTGGAAGGACATGCGCCAGATAGCGTATGTGAATATGCGGCAAGAACTGCTGCCGACCTCATCGTTGTAGGCAATAGCGCTAAAAGCGGTTTGGAAAAATTCTTTCTTGGCAGTACAAGCAGCTCCATTGCGAAAAACGCACCCTGTTCGGTATTCATTGCAAAATGAGGATTGAGCCGTTTCGCCCTGTAAGACTCAATTTGCTTAATCTCCGAAAAAAGCCGAATTCTTTATAGAATCCGGCTTTTTTTGTTAATAGGCTTTTTTCAGTAATACACTTGAAGCAGCCGAATATAACATCATCACCACAAGGGCCGATAAAATAAAACTGATCAGCATATAAGTCCCATTATAAATGAATGAATAAATCACTACTGGCTGTCCTTTTGGAGCTGCAGAGCCAAAAAACACGATTCCGGATATGAAATGACACAGAAACCTCAGAAAACTGCCCAAAAACATGCCGCCAATCCCATACCACTTCGCTTTGGAACGCTTTTCCTTTTTATAGCTATTTACAAACTTATTCATGAATACACCGGATATCCCGACAACCGTAAAGGCAAGATAATAATCAATGAAGCCTTGAATCGGCGTGCTGATCCATGCTGTACCACTGACGATCTGCAAAAGCCCAAGTAACAATCCGGTTAACATACCACCTTTGATGCCCCACCGATATGCCATCAGAAAAATCGGTACCATGGCTATTGAAATCGAGCCTCCTTGCGGCCAGATTCTTGAAAAAATGAATCCAGAAACCAAATCCAGTAATAAAGCCAGTGAAGCAAAAATGGCAACCTCTGTCATGAATAACGTTTTATTTTTCATCATGTCTCTCCCTTCTCCAAAAATGAAAAATGTCCATGAGTTCCCTCCCTGCCAGATTTTGCACAAACAAAAAAGCAACACCGGGGCGGTAATGGATGCCCAGTATTGCTTGTATCCAAAACCACATCCCTACGCTAGTGTTAACTATCAGGTTCATAGGGTCTGAACTCAACCGTTCACTCTCAGCCTTTTGGCTCCCCTTGTGGAAGTATTTAATTTTCGATCCTCGGTTAGAATATACTACTAGTTTCTATAAAAGACAACTTAAAGAAAATGTCATATCATAAAAACTTACCACTCCCATATTTATGGAGGTACCCTTTCTTTTAACCAACTTCAATACATCTGCAATTAACCAGGTTAGATGGCTAAATGCAACAACTTTTCTATAGACTCACTAAGGTTTGTTTTGATATCTTTTAATTTACACCGGGGAGGGATTAGACATGGATAAACATTCGATTTCAGCTGAAAAAGGCGCCTACATAAGCATTGCCGCTTACATATTCTTGTCTGCTCTTAAATTGTCATTCGGTTATTTCGGTGATTCTAAAGGGCTTTGGGCAGATGGTTTAAATAATACGACCGACATCATCGCTTCCATAGCCGTATTGATTGGTTTGAAAATTTCGAAGAGACCTCCTGATGATAATCATTCATATGGTCATTTACGGGCAGAAACCATAGCCTCGCTGGTAGCTGCCTTCATCATGATTACCGTGGGCATCCAGGTTGTTTACAGTGCTATAGAATCCTTCTTCCAGCAAGATTCAACAACCGTTCCAAATATGCTGACCGGTTATGTCGCTCTTTTCTCTGCAATCTTCATGTACGGAATCTACCGTTATAACTTAGCGTTAAGTAAAAAGATCAACAGCTCTTCCATCTACGCCGTTGCACAGGATAATCGTTCCGATGCCCTTGTCAGTGTTGGTGCTTTTATAGGAATCATCGGTACTAAGATGGGAATCCCTTGGCTGGATGCGATAGCTGCTGCTGTAGTAGGGATCATCATCTGTAAAACGGCCTGGGATATCTTCCGTGATGCATCCATCTCTTTAACCGATGGTTTCGACGAGCAGCTCCTGCAAAAGATCGGACAAACCATTATACTGACAGAAGGCGTTAAGGACATGAGTGAAATTAAAGCCCGTATGCACGGAAGTGAAATCCTGCTCGAAACTACCGTACATGTTAACCCTCTTTTGACCGTCATCCAAGGTCACGATATTACGGTTAAAATCGAAGAGAATCTTTTGAAGGAATATAACATCCAGCATGTGATCGTTCACATTGAACCATATGCATTTAATAAAAAAGGTAACCGTCATTAACTTTGCGGATACCTTTTTTTATTATTAAATCCTGCAATTCCTTTAATAAAACTGTGTCAAAAAAAGGTATTTATCGATTAATTGCCGAATATTTATCCAATTGACACATGTGTAAAAAACATTAATCTGTTATCATAAAAGCAAAATAATTATTTTAATATTTTGTATTTTATTCAAATAAATTAATTTCTGGGTCGAAAGTAAAATTCATTTTCCTACAGTATGGAGGGCAAAATGGTATCTAATCGAGAAATGACCATTCACTTTTTATCTTCTCAAAAAAACAGCATCATTTCCAAATGGAAAGATCAGTTGCTCCATTTATCGGACGGATATATGGGGTATTTTAAAGGAGAAGTGGAACATATTTTCAATCTGCTAATGGATCAGCTTGGGAAATCGGATACTGACATAGACGATGTACTGAAGGTCGTAGGTGAAAAAATTGCGTGTGATCGAGTCAATAAACAATTGGATATGGAAAATTTCTTTTCCACTGCAACCATCGGCAGATCCACCATCGTTGAGCACGTTTTGAATTCCGAGGCAACGAAAGAAGAAGTATCCGATTTAATTAAGCAAATAAACGTTTACTTCGATAAACTAATTCATTTTGCATTATCCTGTTATACCGAATTGAAAACGATGGAACTTAAAGAACACTATCAATTCATTAGCCCAAACCATAAAGACCGTTTGACGCTCCTTGGCCAAATGACCTCAAGCTTCGTCCATGAATTCCGAAATCCACTGACTTCCATAATGGGATTCATACAATTGTTACAGGCAGAGCAACCGCAGATAAAATATCTTGATATCATTTCAAAGGAATTGGATCAGCTCAATTACCGGATCACTCAATTTCTTAATATTTCCAAAAAAGAAACTTCAGAAGCACAAACTGATCTATTTTCGATTGCTCAGCTAGTGAATGAGGTAATCGAATTTTTATATCCCAGCATTTTGGAAGTAAATGCTTCGATAACATGTAATATTGCCGATGATGCCGTCATTTCCGGTTCTAAAGAAGAGTTTCGCCAAGTTTTACTTAATATCATTTTAAATGCTCTTGATGTGGTCGCCGGAATGCCATCCCCGTCCATTTATATATCAGGCTCTGAATCACCACCCGGCATTCTTACTTTAAACATTTCCAACAATGGGCCAAAGATACCGGACGAAGTCCTGCCGAATATTTTTGAACCATTCATCACCACAAAAAAAAGGGGAACGGGATTGGGACTATTCGTCTGTAAAGAAATCGTTTTAAAACATCAAGGAACCTTATCCTGCCACTCTACCGATTTCCTGACGACCTTTTCCATACAATTGAAAACTAAATAATGGATAAATATCCTTATTTCCTTGGGTTTTCAGTTTGAAATTTTTGACTGATTGGCGTCCAGTTACTTATACTAATAGTTAGGTTCCACTACTAATCGAGGTGAATGACCAATAGTTTGAAAATAAAAACCATCATAATTTCATACAAGATAAACGATACTTATTTTTCTTCTAACATTTAATACACTACCATCAGTTCATTCATTATTGGTTTTGGGAGGTGACTGGGATAATTAAGTCGTTCGGTACATCAGGCGATTCAATTAAGTCCCACACTAATTGGACATATTAAGTTTTTTATTAGTCATTATTTTAATCGCTTTAACTGCCTTTTTTGTAGCTTCGGAATTTTCGATCATAAGGGTTCGCAGCTCTAGGATTGATCAATTGATTGAAGAGGGAAACAAAAAAGCCATTGCGGCCAAGAAGGTTACATCCGATCTGGATGAATACCTATCCGCCACACAGCTTGGAATCACCGTTACCGCTCTAGGATTGGGGTGGCTAGGACAACCGACCATCCTCAAATTGGTTGGGCCTTTATTCAATGCCTTGAACATCCCACAAGAAGTCACAAACATTCTGACATTTGTCATTTCGTTTTCCCTGATAACGTTCCTGAATGTGGTTGTAGGTGAATTGGCTCCAAAGACCGTTGCCATCCAAAAGGCCGAGCAAGTAGCCTTGGCTATTGCCAGCCCTCTGATTTTTTTCCATAAGATTGCCTTTCCCTTCATCTGGATATTGAATCATTCTTCTCGTTTCGTTGTCGGATTATTTGGCTTCAAGCCTGCATCCGAAAGTGAAATAGCACATACGGAAGAAGAATTGCGTTTCATCCTATCTGATAGCTATAAAAGCGGAGAGATTAACCAATCGGAATTTAAATATGTCAGCAACATTTTTGAATTCGATGACCGTGTTGCTAAGGAAATCATGGTTCCTAGGACAGAAATCATGACCATATCAAAAGATGAAACGGTACAGGAATTCGTCGATGTGGCCAAATTGGAGAAATACACTCGATATCCTGTTGTCGAAGGTGATAAAGACCATGTCATCGGCTTAGTGAACTTAAAGGAAGTCTTCTCGGATCTTATAAAGAATCGTGAAATCCACATCAAAGCGATTGAAAATTACGCTCGTCCGATCATTCGAGTCATGGAGAATATACCCATCCACGATTTGCTGTTGAAAATGCAAAAAGAACGCATTCATATGGCTATTTTGATGGATGAATACGGCGGAACTTCGGGCCTTGTCACAGTTGAAGACATCCTAGAGGAAATCGTTGGGGAAATTCGTGATGAATTCGATATCGATGAAGTTGCATCAATCAGGAAAATTAAGGATGGACACTATATATTAGACTCTAAACTTCTTGTAAAGGAAGTGAATGATTTACTTGGCATTCACTTAGATGAAGATGATGTCGATACTATAGGAGGATGGGTCCTTACTGAAAATTATGATGTGAATGTAGGGGACATCATGGAAAAAGACGGATTCTGCTTTAAAGTGATTGAAATGGAAGACCACGCCATTCGTTCCATCGAGGTAACAAAAAAGGTCGTACAGCTTCCTTTGGAAGAGGACCTTCCCCAAGGATAATTATTTAAGAAAAGCCACGTATAAAGTCATTTTACGTGGCTTTTTGTGTTCACTTATCGGATAACCGTCCCATTTTTTTGACCGTTACGATTGGAGGCGTAGTATTTTTTTTCCATATGATATAAAGCATAATAAGGACAACGGAAAAACCAGCTCCCGGAATTATATAAGGTGCAGTTATTTCCCTGATTTGCTGCCAATTTTCGCCGAGGATCCGTCCTAAGGATAGAAACAAAATGGTCCAAGGGATGACAGCGGCAACCGTATAAAATATAAACTTCCAAACAGACATCCTTGCAATTCCCGCAGGGATGGAAATGGCATGGCGAACCACAGGAATGAATCGAGCCGTAAAAATCACGCCTACCCCATAACGTTGAAACCACTCTTCAGCCATTACGATATGATTTTCTTTAATTAAAATATATTTTCCATACTTTAAGAGAAAGGGCCGTCCGCCATAATAACCAGCCCAATAAAGAAATAATTGTGCCATCGTCCCACCTACCACACCTGCAAGGACAGCTCCCCAAAAAGTCATTTTCCCCAGGCCAACCAAATAACCACCGTATCCGAGAACAAGCTCACTCGGGATGATTTCAACCATCAGCCCCAATAAAATCCCCATATACCCCATTTCTGCAAACCAATTCAATATAGTCATAATAAGCTGTGATATCATGCAATCGGACTCCCCTTACCGCTGATTTCAAATTGTTTGTCCTTCTATCCTATTTCAGCTTATAAGGTTCTATTCGATTTTTCATATCCTGCTTCACTTTATATCACTTTTAGGAATGCACAAAAAAAGACCAGCTGATATGTGCTCCGGTCTCATTGCATCAATATTCTTTTAGCTCCCGTTTTTGGGAAAATTGAGAAAAATCAGCCGTGGTGGGTAAGGATGAATCATTTTGTGAAACATTAGTGAAAATCTCCTGGCGTGATTTCGTTTTTTCAATATGAATCCCGAGATTTTTATACTTGTTGATCATTTGATTATTCATGCTTACCCTCCCTTTCAGCTGTATCGTTATCCATTAACTTCCCATTTAACGAAAGGATAAAACCTATTTAAAACATTCCTTCCAAAAAAACATTTTACACGGAGTCAATTTACTTGAATGGTTTGCAGTTGATGTTCATGCACTTCATCTTTTTCTACATGTACCTGCACCTTATATGTTCCCGATTCTTCAAATGATACCTTATTTTGATATGTACCATTTCCATCTTCTTCTGCTTTGGTGAAATGACTCTCCTCACTGCCTTCCTTCCACACCTCGAAATTCACATCTGCATTTGTCAGTGGCTTCCCATCCAATTCTACGTTTGCTTCAAAGTTCGAACTTTTTCCTGCCTTTACAGGGTTACTTTGAAACTCGATTGATACATCCGTACTCGGATGAGCTGATGCACCTTCACTTTCATGTTCTGGAACGACAACTTCTTTTGCCGGCATCACATGAAGGCCTTTGGCAGTTACATGGGAAACCACAATATATTTGCCTTGTTCATCAAATGTATGCATCACTTGATACTTGCCACTTCCAGTACTCTTCGATTCCAGCATTGTCCGTTTATCCTGTCCGGACTTTCTCACTTCAAACATTACCTCATCAGCTTCATTCACCAATTGGCTTCCTTGTTTTACTGTCGTTTCAAGAATGACTTCTTTTCCAGGCTCCAATTTCCCTTTAATGACGATCGATGCATCCATCGATTCTGGAACAGCGCTGTTCACTTCTTTATCCTCTGGCATTTCAGACTCTTGGCACCCAGCCAGCATGAATAACAACGCAGAACACATATAGAATTTTTTCATAATAACTTCCCCTTACAATTTATTTGACTAGAAATCTACTCTTTCCATATTCCCCATCCTTTCCTTTTTTCGGATTTTTATACATCATCCACATCAACCAGTTCTCATCACGGTAACTGAAGTCAGCATGGCTACCGCGATGATGGTTAAAAATGAATATAAAAAAATGGAAGTCCCTACAACGCTTAATCCGCAAAGCAGTACGCATCCATCAATGATAAAAATCAGCAAACCGACATTGAGCCCACTCTTCCTGGAAAGGATCTGTGCCAACATATCCGTTCCGCCTGTAGAGGTCCCATACCGAAGCATCAAGCCTATTCCAAGGCCAATCAACCCTCCCCCAATTATCGCACTTACATATATGGGGAGATCCCATCCGGTGACGGCATCGGAAAAAATATCGATGCATAAAGAGGAAAAAAGCAAGCCATGCAAGCTGTTCAGAAATAGTTTTTTTTCAAAGAACCAAGCATATATATATAATGGAATGCTGCTCAAAATCACACCAAGGCCTGTTGGCAGTCCAAAATAGTAATGAAAAATCAGGCCAATACCTATCATGCCCCCATCCAATAAATGAAAAGGTATCAGAAAAAAATTGATACCCACACCCACTAGCATGCTGCCGGCAATGATCGCTGCCATCCTTTCCATGATTTTCATGGCCGCCACCCCCATTAATCTGCATTAAAACCTGTCCAGTTTCTATAGAATATGTTTATACCGTCCAAAAAATAATGAAACTGACCAATTTTTTATGAAGCAGGTCCTCGGTTTTCTGAATATTCTATAATAGAATGCAATAAAGTAAAGAAAACAGTCAAATATCGCTAAATATTAGCTCAAATTGATCCTTTACAAGCAATTTACCGGATTTAAGGAGCCGTAAGCTATTTGACTGAATCATTAACTCTTTCTATAATGAAAGTATTTAAATTAATTAAATTGAGGTGATTTGATGGGGCATTAAAGAATGTTCGTTTTGACGGACGGACGCTGCTTTGCGTAACGGATATGTGCATATTCTTGAAAAATGGCTGCACTCCTTCATACAGAAATTCTTCTATTTCCCGTCTACGCATCGCTTATCGGCATATACTTTTATTCTCTTCATCACTTAAAAAAATGGGAGTTCAAGCAGCTGCACATCCATATACCATAGCTAGTTTGAATGATTCCCGAAAATATTCAGCAAGGCAAAAAAAATATACTTGTATATTTTAAAATGTAGGAGGTGGACTCCTTATTCGTCTCGTAGGCGAGTTAAGGGAGACTATTTGGACATAATAAACTTGGTTCTTATTGCCATTTTAATTGCTTTAACAGCATTTTTTGTAGCTACGGAGTTTGCGATTGTTAAAGTGAGAAGCACGAGGGTCGATCAATTAATTGAAGAAGGAAAGCCGAATGCACTTTCAGCAAAGAAGGTAATATCCAACCTGGATGAATACCTCTCAACATGCCAGCTCGGGATTACAGTTACCGCTTTAGGGCTTGGGGTGCTTGGGGAACCGACAGTTGAAACCATTTTGCACCCGCTCTTAAATCAATTGAATCTTCCAGATTCCGCTTCACAAGCACTCTCAGTTGCAATTGCCTTTTTTTCCATTACCTTCATACATGTGGTTGTAGGGGAATTGGCACCGAAAACATTGGCGATTCAAAAAGCGGAGCAAGTAACATTATTGGTTTCCAAACCTTTAATTGGTTTTAACAAGGTCATGTATCCTTTCATCTGGGTACTGAACGGCTCTGCAAGGACGCTTACAAAAATGCTAGGATTAAAAGCAGTTTCCGAACATGATTTGGCTCATACAGAAGAAGAGCTACGTATCATTGTTTCTGAAAGCTACAAAAGTGGCGAAATTAACCAATCAGAGTTTAAATATGTGAATAAAATTTTTGAATTCGATGATCGGATTGCAAAAGAAATCATGGTTCCACGTACAGAAATAGCAACGGTATCCAAAGATGATACGATCCAACAGTTTTTCACCGTTATGGCGGAAGAGAACTTTACACGATATCCTGTCATCGATGGGGATAAAGATCATGTTATCGGAATGGTCAATATCAAAGAGCTATTCACAGAAATGATCGACAAGAACAACCAGGCCGCATCAGTGATCAACCGATATGTTCGTCCGATCATACGTGTCATTGACAGCATCCCTATTCATGATTTACTTTTAAAAATGCAAAAGGAACGCATTCACATGGCTATCCTCATGGATGAATACGGCGGTACATCAGGTTTGGTGACCGTTGAAGATATCCTTGAGGAAATCGTCGGCGATATCCGCGATGAGTTCGACCTGGATGAAGTGCCGGATGTCCGCAAATTAAAAGAAGATCACTATATCATTGATGCCAAGGTATTAATCAGTGAAGTGAATGATTTACTTGGATTGGATATCAACGATGAGGATATTGATACGATGGGCGGATGGATCCTTACCGAGAATTACGAAGCCAAACAAGGTGATATCCTGACTTATGGTCCCTATAACTTTAAGATAAAAGAAATGAAAGATCACCATATCTGTTATATTGAAATATATAAACCAGCTAAAGTCGTAAGCGAAGTAAAAGAATTTCCGATGATATCACAAACTGAAATTGTTTCATGATAATAACCCCCTTTCCTAATTGACATTAGGAAAGGGGGTTATTTTTTTTCAACCGGTACATGAAATAAAATAAATACATATTATATAAAACCTGCTGCATTTAGATTGAATGATAATAATTAAGTATAGTTCTACCTTTATTGTTTCATACTGTTAGAAAAGCGATACTTTTTGAAGGAGTGAGGAATTATGAAACTCATAACCATTTGCCAACACTGCAAAGGGAAAGGGAAAACCCGTTTTCTACAATTCTTTTCCCGGGACTGCAATCATTGCAAGGGTCAAGGAAAAGCGATAAAAGATATGTCAAATTTAAGAAACCAGGCAAAAAACCTCTAATAATCTTTCATATTTTGAAGTTGGATTTAATGACACCAGTTTTTTTTAACGTATCATAAACGATCAATATCGAAGGTCCAAGGAAAAGCCCAATGAAACCAAGCATTTTAAACCCTAAATAAAGACTGACCAACGATGCCAATGGGCTCAATCCCATATTTGCTGAATAAATTTTTGGTTCGATGGTCCTTCTTATAATGGTAATGACCAGGAACAGGATAACGAGGCCAATCCCTAGATGATGGTTTCCTTGCGCCCAAACAATTATTGCCCAAGGAACCAGTACAGACCCCGTCCCCAAGATAGGAAGAATGTCCACAACAACTATTAACAGTGCCAATGGAATCGTATACTTCACATTTAACAACCATAGTCCTCCATAAGCCATGATGAACGTAATTAAACTCAATAGGATTTGTGCCTTGATGAAGCCAACTGCTGCTATACTTAAATTTTGATAAACTAGCGATATCTTTTGATAGGTGGATATCTTCAAATAAAGGAATGCCTTTTTTCTTAACTTTGGCAATTCAAGACTAATTAAGAATAAAGCGATTAAATAAATTAAAAAATCAATGAAAAATCCCGGAATAAGCGTAACGAATTGCACCATATCCTGAACAAAGCCCTCTGTGAACCCCTCTAGAGCCTTGACCCCCTTTTCCATCGTTTGTTCTATTGACAGAATGAGATTTGGCGGCAATGTTTGGGAATATCGTTCCCACTGCCTTATGACTGGCAATATCGCCGTCAAATACATTTCACGTATGAATCCAGGAAATTCTTCAGAATAGACAATGATCTTCTTGATTAAAACCGAAAAGGAAAAATAAGTGATGCTCATAAGCCCGCCTACATATAAAACAAATGAAATCAATACTGCCCAAAGCCGATGCAGTTTTGCCGTTTCACCAATCATGCGGACCAATCCATCCAATAGAATGGCTGTGAGTAATGCTAAAATCAAAGCCCATGAATAGGGAATGACGATTAATATGCCTAAAAGGAAAATACCCCTCCAAAACCAGCGGAAAAAGACAGCGACATTCACTGAACAAACCCTCCTTGCACTTTCTTGTTCTCCTTATATTTATGAAACTGGGTCACATATATTTCGCTTATACGTTTTATTTTCTCAATAAAGGGAAAAAGAGTTACAAAGAGATGGAGGGATTGACATTGGATAATAAAGATAAAGAAAAGTATCTTGAAGAACGCAATGATAAATCCAAGGCATTCAAAAAAAATCAGGAAAAACAGCTGGAACGTGATCAAGTAGTCATGCCCATTGAAGATTTACCAATTGATGAAATTAAATATGAACGACAAGAAGAAAGAAATAAAAAGGAAACAAAACACCGCTCCACCAGCGACAGGTTTTAAAGCAAAAACCAGCCACTAAAGAGGCTGGTTTTTTGTTTGCGGGATATCTTTGCATTCAGCTTCAAAGTGTGCTATTTGGCAGCCCTTTTCTTGAAGAAATACAGTTACCGATATGGGCACCTTTTGAATGATGGTATTTTCCATCCCCGTTTTCACCATTGCTTTTTTTATCATATCTGCTTTTCATGGGAAATCAGTCTGTTTTCCATCAGGTTACGGGCAAAAAAATTCATTTACATGGAAAAAAATATGCGCATCCATTATTAAGCTTCCTCTTATCAGCTTGTATATCCTTCCCCCATTGTGAGGATTTTGCGAGTCTGGGTTCTCGATTAATTCTATTCATTCAGCCATTATCTTTCCCATTCCTGAAGTGTTTCCAAAAATAAACATTGACTGAAATAAATGATTCATTACAATAGACTTTTAAGAATTAAAGAATATAATGGACTGGTCGACCATTATAAAGGAGAATCCTATGACGAACCCTACTCAATTATTTCATCAATATTTACAAGTATCCAGATCATTAGTCAGCAAAATGAATGAACAAATTACAGCCCTTGAAATTTATCATAATCAGTGGACAATCCTGAATTATTTAAAAAACTGTGGATATTCCACAATCCCAGATATCTGTAATTACTTGGATGTAGATAATGTTATTATCACACGTTCGGTCAACAGCATGGAACAGAATAATATGATTAAACAGGTCCCTGGTAAAGATGAACAGGAAAAACGGATCGAGCTGACTCCCCGGGGCAAAGAGGTACATACAAAATGCCTTAAAATTGCAGAGAAAATTGAAGGAAAAGCCCTGGATGGCATTACTGAAGAAGAACAGGACTTGTTTTTCCAGACGGTCCTTAAAATCCTCAATAATATAAGAAACTGAATGGGTGTCTTATATTATTGTTGAGAGAATCACGGCCTTTCCATTTTCCTGTACGAATCAAGCTATAGCCATACCTTTTTTAAAAGTCGGATTCCTTCTTCGATTTCCCTTTCGGTTAAACCACCGTACCCAATCAAAATAGTCGGCCCTTTTACGTTTTTTGAGTGATAAACCGAAGTTGGATGGACTGTAACCCCAACACTGGCAGCTTTTTGAATGAGCTCTGACTCACTTATGCCGTTTTTTACTTTTAAAAGAACGTGTAATCCTGACTTTTCACCGATTACGGCTACATGATCATGGAAATTCTCTTCAATTGCATTCAGCAACACCTTATTCTTTTTACGATAAATCGTACGCATTTTATTCAGGTGGCGTTCCCAATGTCCATTTATCATAAAAAGACAGAGCGTTTCCTGAATAATTCTGGAAACGGTCTGTTTGTATCCTATTAACTTCTGCTGATAGTCGAAAGCCAACTCCTTGGGTAAAACCATATAGCCCACCCTGATTGACGGGATTAGCGACTTTGAAAACGTGCCAAGATAGATGACCTTTCCATTTGTGTCCAACCCCTGCAAGGATGGAATCGGTTTACCTGCATGACGGAATTCGCCGTCATAATCATCTTCAATAATATAACCCTCTTTTTCTACTGCCCAATTCAATAATTCCACCCTTCTAGTTATCGGCATGATCATGCCGGAAGGAAATTGATGGGAAGGAGTGACATAGGCAACATTCGCTGCACTCTCTTTCAAAGAGTCCACACTAATTCCACCTTCATCTAATGGAATGAAAGCCATATTGGCTCCCTCCAACCTCAGTACCTCCCTAACCCGATGAAATCCAGGGTCTTCCAACCCAAAAATCCGCTCATTTCCAAGAAGCAACAGCAGAAGATGGATGAAATACTGTGTACCTGCCCCAATGATGATTTGATCAGCGCCACAGCGAACTCCTCTCGATTGAAATAGATAGGAAGAGATCTCAGCCCGGAGCCCCCATTCCCCTTGGGGATCACCACTCATGAACATTTTTCTTTCCTGTAGATACAAAGTATTGTTTAAGCATTTTTTCCACACAGCATGCGGGAAAGAATCCATGTCCACCCGGCCATGATTGTAATCGATCATATTCCTTTCATCCTTAGGGCCCATCTTCTCTTCGGTAACATGCAACGGTTCATTCAAAGGTGAGATCGGTTCTAAATCAGCTACGTAAAAACCTTTCCTTAATTGACTTTCCACATACCCTTCTGCCATCAACTGCTGATAAGCAGTATCTACTGTATTAAGGCCTATTCCTAAATGCATGGCTAGTTTTCTTTTAGAAGGCAGTTTCATTCCTGCCTTTATTTGCCCATTCTCGATTTCCGTTTTAAAGTATTTATACAATTGGACATATAAAGCTTCTTTATTCGTCTTATCTAAGGTTAGAGTGATTTCAAACATTTGGTCCTCCTAAAAACTGGTTCCATAAATTATATCAGCCTTGGTCCTTATTATAGGACCAGGATATTTTTATAATGAAAATATCAATCAAGAGGAGGAGATTATGGAACATATCGAATTACTCGGGAAACACGTGATACTAACCCCAATGATGGAGCATCATATCGAACCGCTTTACGCTGCTTCCCTGCCACCTGAAATATGGAAATGGAGCGCAACAAAGATCTTGTCATATGAAGAGGCGATTTCCTATGTAAAGGAAGGCATCCGAGCAAGGGAGCAGGAACTTCATCATCCATTTGTCGTTATCGATCAAACTAATGATACGATAGTTGGCAGCACTAGCTTCAGAAATATTCAATTTCATAATCAGTCCCTGGAAATCGGTTCGACTTGGTATCATCCCGATAAATGGCGGACAGCCATTAACACAGAATGTAAGTACCTGCTATTGCAGCATGCTTTTGAAAAGTGGCACATGACACGGGTTGAATTCAGGACGGACGAATTGAACAAAAGGTCGCGTGCAGCAATAGCCAGGCTCGGTGCCCTTGAAGAAGGCATTTTACGGATGGAGAAAAAACTGCAAGGTGGAAGGATAAGGAATACGGTGGTCTACAGCATTCTCGAGCACGAATGGTCCTGTGTGAAAAAGAACTTGGAAGCTTTTTTGGCAAGGTGAAGAAGGAGAAAAAAAGTGCCGCTTATTTTTGGGACACTCTTTTTCTCTTGCTGTTATTTTTCAGGTGAATCTTTATGACCCGATTCAATTTTAGTTAATGAATCCTTTTGCCTTTTTGTTGATCGAATGAATATGAAAACGTCAATCGCAAATAAAAACATAGTAAAGTAAAAAGAAGATAAATCATATCTCCAACGAACAAGTTCATTCCCTCTAAGCAATGCGACGCGCATTTTTGTCTGTAAAGCTTTTTCGTCAAACTTGGATGATCATTGCTTAGTCTAAACTTTGTGACAATCGAATCATATCCTGACACTGAATCCCATTTTCATAAATGGCCTCGGAATAGTTTCTATTAAAAAAATCGCGATCGACCCCAGTTATTCTAAAACCGCATTTTTGGTAAAGGGCAAGCTGCCCTATCCCCGAATTTCCCGTGCCGATTTCAATCGTTTTATAACCTTGTTCCCTTGCATGGCTTATGGCGTGTTCAATCAATTGCTTTCCGATTCCTCTTCCATGATGCCGTTCATCCACTGCGATGTTCATTATCTCTATCAATTCAGGACCTTTTTGCAGCAAAACATAAACTCCGATGATTCGCTTATCCATCTCGGCAACAAAGCACGTCCCACTTCCCAAGTATGCTTTTACCAATTTCCTTGAAGGATCAGCCAAAAGCAACAAATGCATCGGCGGTGACTCATCCACCAATAATCCCCTTATCTTCATCCCCATACAAACCCTTCTCATTTTAGTTCTTCTAAAAGAAGTTCCATCAATTCTGCTGCCGGAAGTTCCCTGCTCAACTTATACCCTTGCCCTGCCCACAAAGCCATCAATTCAGGATTGTTTTTTTGTCCCGCCGCTTTTCGCATTTGCTGTGTCATGTGATGGACATAAGGATATGCGACGGGTGCAATGCTATCATATTCCCTTAAAAAGTGATTCACCAACCCGCGTGCCCTCCGGCCGCTGAAGGCGCGGGTAACTGAGGTCTGGGTAAAACGGGGATTTCCGAGAGCTGCCTTATGGACGGGACTTGCCCCGCTTTCGGGACAGCGAAGGAAAGCTGTTCCCAATTGTGCGGCTGTCGCTCCCGCTGCAAGCACAGCAGCGATATCCTTTCCATGCATCAGTCCACCCGCTGCAATGATTGGTAACTTCAGTTCATTTTCAATCATCCGTATTAATACTAAAAGACCGTAATCGTCTTCCGTGCCGTTTTCGAAGCTGGCTCGATGCCCTCCTGCCTCAATCCCCTGTACACATAGAACATCCGCACCTGCACCCGCCGCCCTTTTTGCTTCCTGAAGGTTGGTTACTGTCACGACAATAAGGGAACCAACGCTTTGGAGCTCCCTTATTACATCTTCCGCAGGACAACCAAACGTAAAGCTGACGACATCGACCCGAGCCTCTTTTAATGCAGTTAGTTTATTTTCCCAATCATCATCATCACTATCGGCTTTTCCAATCTCAACCCCTACATTCTTGGCCTCCTTTTCAATTTTTTCACGATAGGCAAATAATAAAGTTTCATCCACCACTTCGTTACCTGGAACAAATACATTCACGCCAAATGGGCGCTGGGTCAAGTTACGAGTCTGCCCTATCTCGTCTTTCATCTGTTCTGCACTCTTATAGCCAGCGGCAAGAAATCCCAATCCTCCCGCATTGGATACTGAAGCCGCAAGCCGTGGAGTGGAGGCTCCTCCTGCCATCGGTGCTTGAATGATTGGATATCTCAGTAAATCTTTGAACATTCCACACAACTCCCTTTTGATTTTTACTCATGCCCTTATCATTTTTACGTTTTCTTGATATAATGATTATCTGTAAGAGATAAGTGTCTAAATGATCACCCTTTATATCTTGCAAATATAAAACATAGGTGGTAATTAAAAAATGGAAACAAAACCATATAGAGTATTACTTTATTATTTGTATGTACCTATCGAGAATCACGAAGAATTTGCAGCCGAGCATCTTGCGGCATGTAAAGCACTTGAATTGAAAGGTCGTATTCTGGTCGCCTCAGAAGGTATCAACGGAACTGTTTCAGGTACGATCGAGCAAACCAACCAATATATGGACATGATGAAAAGCGATTCCCGCTTTGCCGATATCGTGTTTAAAATAGATGAAGCTGATGGACATGCTTTCAAAAAAATGCATGTTCGTCCGAAAAATGAACTTGTCACGCTTCGTCTGGAAGATGACATCAACCCGAACCGGACGACAGGCCAATACTTGAGCCCGAAGGAGTTCTTCGAGCAAATGCAAGATGAAAATACTATCGTCCTTGATGCCAGAAATGACTATGAATTTGATTTAGGACATTTCAGGGGTGCAATCAAGCCGGAAATCACAAATTTCCGCGAACTTCCGGATTGGGTCCGTGAAAATAAACAAATGTTCGAAGGCAAAAAAATCCTTACGTATTGCACAGGCGGTATCCGCTGTGAGAAATTCTCAGGCTGGCTTGTCGAAGAAGGCTTTGAGGATGTTAGCCAGCTTCATGGCGGCATCGCAACATACGGGAAGGATCCCGAAGTCCAAGGTGACCTTTGGGATGGACAAATGTATGTATTCGATGAAAGAATTGCCGTACCCATCAACCAAAAGGAACACGTCATTGTCGGACGCGACATTTACTCCGGCGAGCCTTGTGAACGCTATGTCAATTGCGCTAACCCTGAATGCAACAAGAAAATCCTATGCAGTGAAGAGAACGAACACAAACATATGCGCAGCTGCACTCACGAATGCCGAGTGCATCCACGTAACCGCTATGTAGTCGAGCATAACCTTTCTGAAGAAGAAGTATCTGAGAGATTACAGCAAATCGAAGAAACCTTCACGGCAAAATGATTAAGCAAACCCGAATCAGTGGACATGATCCCTATTCGGGTTTTTTTATAGCCTATATCCAATTTTCCGAAGATTAAACTTGTTAACTTTCAAAACTGCCCAAACCGGAAAATTACTTACATTCTTACTTCTATATCAAAATAGAAAAAACCTTCTTTATAAGCAAAAGAAAGAATCAATCCGCTAACTTCTAAAGCTTTTTCATGATTGTCCCTTCATGAAAAAAGCGATTCCTCTTAAAAGGAATCGCTCCTGCATCAATAATTTCAGTTTGCCTCTGCACTCACAACAATTCCGCAAGCTTGTCTATCGCCCGCATCACCAGTTTTCAATGTATCTCCATCAGATCCTTTTTCTCCACTGGCTTCATAACGATCAGGAATATTGGCAAAGTTGTCAGGATTTGCATGAACGATGACAGCCAACTCTTCTTTCTTCAGTTGGTCTATTGTCATGTTATCCAATGTTGCCGTATATTTTGCTGTCCCATCTTCTTTTACATAGAGAGGGGGCATGTCCCCTGCATGATTCGAGTGCGTTTCATCAGTTGGATTGAAGTGTCCTCCCGCTGTAGTGAAAGGGCCTTCCTTAGCACGTGCGTCACATGTTGCGTTTTCGTGAATATGGAATCCATGATAGCCTGGCTCAAGGCCTTCCAAAGTGGTCTCGATCACCACAGCATTCTCTTCCGCGGAAAAGTTTACAGTACCAAGGGTTTTACCTTTTATATCTTTAACTTCTGCTTTCACCTGCGGATCCATCTCTGTATCTGTTCCTTGTCCCACTGTATTCATATCTTCGGCATTTTTGTCGCCCTGATTTGAATCATCCGCTGAATTACATCCATACAGTAAAAAGGCAGCACACATAGGCAGCACAAATTTTTGCTTATAGTTCATGATAAATCCCCTCACTCTCTTATATGTATATTCCTCTTATTATTTACCACTATTATGGAAAAATAAACAGAAAGCGGGATAAATAGGAAAATAGATTATACCAGCGAGCAGAACCTCTTACTAAATTCACAGACAAGGATCTTATATTATAGCTTAATGGGCTCACATATTACAAAGTGATGACACCGAAAGCAATGGCTGCAATCGTCATGATGATGGTTGTCCCAAACGCCCATTTAAACAGGAATTTTTGGTGATCCCCAAAATCCACCCCTACAAGACCAATCAATATGAATGTGGCAGGCACCAATGGCGATAATGGGAATCCTGTGGTTGAATGACCTAATAAAGCCGCCCTTCCGATTTCAACAGGGGCAATACCGAAGTTCGATGCCGTTTCACTGATAATCGGCAGAATGCCAAAGTAATAGGCATCAGGTGAAAAAATGAACCCCATCGGAATGCTCGAAAGCGCTACGACCAGTGGCAAATGTGCCCCAAGCCAATCCGGAATGACGGTTACAATTGAAGCGGCCATCGAGTCCATCATCTTCGTTTCTGTGAATACACCCGTAAATATCCCTGCAGCAAAAATGAGTGTACAGATCATTACGAAACTATTGGCATGACTTAAAATCCTTTCCTGCTGTTCTTGTGGGTTCGGAAAGTTAACCAATAACGCAATAGCAAAAGCGGAGGCAAATAGGATTTGGATTGGCAGCAATTCCATCACCAGCAATACCATCAGTAAAATCGTCAAGAGCCAATTAAACCAAAATAACTTGGATGTTCCTTCAGGTGTGGTTTCAGCGGCTGCAGCCTGTTCACTCATACCAGGTGGCATGGTCCTTCCCATCGACCTGACTCCTAATCTCTCTCTTTCCTTTTTGCCAAGTACATATGCCGAAAAAAGTGTCCATAAAAGCCCGCAAATCATGACTGGAATGAGAGGAATGAATAACTCCGATACTTGAACTTGAAGGCTCGCGGCCGCTCTCACCAAAGGTCCTCCCCAAGGAATCATATTCATGACCCCCGCGCCTAAACCAACGACACAGGCCAATACGAGTCTATTCATTCCTAATTTCATATAAAGCGGCAGCATGGCGGAAACGGTGATCATGAATGTAGAAGAACCATCCCCATCCAAACCTACCAACATGGTTATTATGGCAGTTGCCATGACAACCTTTAGCGGGTCGCCTTTTACAAAACTCAGTATTTTAGCGATCATGGGCTCGAATAAACCAACGTCAATCATTAATCCAAAATATAAAATAGCAAAAACGATCATGACTGCTGTTGGTGTTACCTTTAAAATACCTGCCACCATCATATCCCCCATTTCAGATGCAAACCCGCCAATCACACCAAAAGCAATCGCCGTGAGGATAAAAGCGACGACTACGGATAGACGCTTTGTGATGACTAATACCAAAAACGTTAAAATCATGCTAAATCCTAAAATAGTCAACATGTAAAAAACTCCTTTAATTTGAAAATGAACGCCTTTCATTTTATCTAATTTTTCGGAAAAATCAATATTTTCAAATTATACCATTTGCACATTCATTAAAAAACCAGTTTTTATAAGCAAAAATCAAATTCATTTAATAAATTAGTTAATTTCTGTATACTATTATTTAGGAACCCGAAATTTTTTTCGAAGGAAAGAAGTGTTGCATGTAAAATGAATGCTCATAAAATAGCTAAACGGAATCTTTTCATCATGTGGTTCGCCAACTTCTTCATAGGCGGAAGCATGACAATGGTTCTTCCATTCATATCTTTATACATTGGTACATTCGGGGATTATTCGACCCAATATATCCAGCATTGGTCCGGATGGACATTTGGTATCACCTTTGTGACTGCCTTTTTATTTTCTCCTATTTGGGGACGGATTGGCGACCGGTATGGCAGAAAGAAAATCTTGATTGCCTGTGCCTTTGGGATGGGACTGTCCATTTTCTTGATGGGATTCGTTGAAAATGTTTGGCAGCTTTTCGTCTTAAGGATGTTCACGGGAATATTCACTGGCTTCATTTCCATGTCACAGGCCTTCATATCAACGCAGACTCCGAAAGAGATTGCCGGACGCGTACTGGGAACACTGCAAACTGGAAATATAACTGGTTCACTTTTCGGACCATTGCTTGGCGGCATTCTTGCAGACACACTCGGCTATTCAACCGCCTTTAAATTCACCTCTATCACCATTTTCATCTCTGGACTTCTTGTTTTTGCAACCAAGGAGTATCAAATGGAACGGCAAAAGGGAACAAAGTCGAGCTATACAAGCAAGGAGGTTCTCTCGCATATCATGCGGAACCCGATCCTAGTGAATGTCATGCTCATTTCGACCCTTGTTCAAGTAGCCCACTTCAGCATCCAGCCCATTCTTTCTTTATACGTTGGCGAGCTGCATGGAACTTCCAATCTTGGATTTTATTCAGGTATCGCCTTTTCTGCGGCAGGCCTAGGGAATTTATTGATGGCGCGTCACTGGGGCAAGATAGGTGATCGGCATGGACATGTGAAGATTCTTGTGCTGCTTCTTTTTCTTACTGCCACTGTCTACTTGCCTGGTGCCTTCATCAATCATTTTTGGCAGCTTGTTTTTGTACGTTTCATACTGGGCATGGCAATAGGCGGCATCATCCCTGTAAGGATTGCCTACATTCGCCAAGAAGCGCCGGTCGCAATGCAGGGGGAAGTACTTGGGTACAATACGAGCCTGCGCTTTTTAGGCAATATCATCGGACCTGCAATGGGCGGTATGGTAGCTGGTTTCTATGGATTCTCCGCTGTTTTCATCACGACCAGTACCTTGCTCCTTATCGCTGGCCTGGTCCTCTATTACGCGATGCACCGCAATCCGGAGTTGGCCAGATCACATTAATCAAATTCGGGCGAGAAAACCTGCTTCCAGATGGAAGTCAGGTTTTTATCTGTTTAACGCATATACAGCCGTATTGCCAGATACATCTGAAGCTGGATCTTGTTTCGGTCGGATCCCGATTAAGGCAGTGATGCCGAGATCGACTACTTTATTCAAAAATACGTATCATCAAACATCAGAGTTATTGTGAATGCGGAATCATCGAAGGAAACCAGAAAAGGATTTGAAGCGAGTGCACTTTCAAGCCTATCAGTTAAATAACATGCTTTGTAAAGATAGGTTCCAAAGAAATGAATCAAACTTCCTGAAGGTCATAGCTTTAGGCTAACCACTTTAATATCATCATACCCACCCATAAACTGATAAGTATTTTTTCTGCACTTCAATTTTATGTTAAGATTATTTTAGGCAAATTTTATGAAAGTAAAAGACGCAAAGCCACGGGCCTAAACCAACAACTTAGTTGTCATGGCAGCCGGGCCGCCATGATTTATCTTGATTAAATCGCTTAATCATTTATTTCGTGCCCCTTTTTAATTTGCCTAAAAATTTTAAAAAAGAGGGTTATATATGTTTTTTCCAACCATTTATTCAGCTGCTACGGATGAGAGACACATAGTTAAAGATAAAAATACATGTGCATGCGGCACAAGATATAATGTATTCGCAACGTTGACAAGAAGCGACCTTCGAAAGATCAGGTTCAAGCATTATAAAGAAGTGACATGTCCAAAGTGTAAATCCAGTATCCTTGATAAGGAATAGCCACTTAACACTGCCCTCTACGAAGTAGGTGAAAGGGAAAATATCGTTCCGGTAAGTAAAGCTTCCTTACTTTATGCCTAATCAAGTTAAGGCACAAAACGACATAAAAAAAGATCCTTCAAGGACTTTTATCATTGTCTTAAAAGGTGTACGGTCGGACTATAATTGGCTCGATTGGTATAAACGGTGCAGTTTATCAGCAATCATCAGATTCAATCGTGTTTTCTGCATCTTCTAAAACCATGTCCGGAATGTCATGGATCCGTTCCATTCGGTAACGCAATGCACTGCGGTGTTTGAAAAGTGAAATCGATAGTATTTTTGAATTACCGTTATTGAATAGGTAGACACTTAATGTACCCATCAGATTTGCTCCCCCCTTCGGCATGTGCAGGGTCTTTCAAATTATCCAAGAGCTTGTAAGAGCCCAATTCGTCAAAAATGGCCAAGCTATTTTTTTGGAAATCCAGTTCTGCTGAATTTATAAGCATGCATGCCCTGTTTATAGACCTAATAATAATCCTCCAGCTTAATGGTGGTGCCCATCCCAATATGTAGCGCCAAGGAAAGCTTATTGAAAATAGCTGTCCATTAAGATAATGCTATATCTCCTCCTATACGGGGTGCGAGTTCACTTTCCCTTCCACGGATACCATTATATCATCGCTTTTAGTCATGATGATTTCTTTATTAAGATACAGTTGTTCTTTCATATGATCCCATTCCAAGGCTTTTTCTGCCTGCCTTACAATCAGGTTCAGATGGTTAGGCAGTGACTCGCCCCAATGTAAATCATTTCCGCAGTCTTGAGACACACTACCAACAGAACCGGCAACTGAAACCCACCCGATTTTTCAGTGAAAGGAAAATAGGCATGTAATTCATTCTCCCCCCATTACCGTAATCGTTTACTAAAGTTTTGGGGATCCTATCGAAGGGCTTTGTAAACAAACATAGTTTACCGATCCTTCGTATAGATAAATCGAGGCATCTTCAGCCCTGGTCCCCCCACATGATAGCTCAAGCACTTTTTGCACCAATGCTTCCTTCTTTAGGCATGAATAGTCCTGGAAATATCCATATAGATAGAAAGAAGGTCACATGCTATAATTTAGTGCGTTAACAATGAAAGTAACACACATATATAAAAGAAAGAAGGAGTGTTTCTTTGAATACATCAGCATACAAACAGGAATGGTTCGGTAACGTACGGGGGGATGTTCTTTCCGGAATTGTCGTTGCCTTGGCATTGATTCCAGAGGCGATTGCCTTTTCGATCATTGCTGGTGTTGACCCAATGGTAGGTCTATATGCCTCATTCTGCATTGCCATCGCCATCTCATTTTTCGGCGGAAGGCCGGGAATGATATCGGCTGCCACTGGAGCAATGGCACTCGTAATGGTCGATCTTGTTAAAGATCACGGCTTGAACTATTTACTTGCTGCAACTATATTGACTGGTTTGCTGCAAATTTTACTAGGGGTTTTAAAAATCGGGAAATTAATGAAGTTCATCCCGAAGCCGGTCATGACTGGTTTTGTGAATTCTCTAGCCATCTTGATTTTCACGGCACAGCTTACCCATTTCGTGGGCGAATCATGGATCATGTATCTCATGACAGCCATTTCATTAGCTATCATTTATCTTTTTCCGCTGATCACGAAAGTCATACCTTCACCACTTGTCGCCATCATATTCATGACAATCGTTGCAGTTACCACGGGAGCTACGGTGCGTACGGTTGGGGATATGGGGCAATTGACTGAAGCCCTTCCGATGTTCATGCTTCCAGACATCCCTTTGACCTTCGAAACTTTGGCGATCATTTTCCCTTATTCCATAGCCCTTGCGTTTGTCGGGTTGCTTGAATCATTATTGACCGCTCAAATAGTCGATGAGATGACTGACACGGACAGTAATAAAAATAAGGAAGCCAAAGGCCAAGGAATTTCGAATATCATTGCCGGATGTTTTGGCGGAATGGCAGGATGTGCGATGATCGGCCAATCCGGTATCAACATTAAATCGGGAGGAAGGGGCCGGCTTTCCACTTTTGTAGCTGGCGCATTTCTTATGGTATTAATCGTGGTATTGAATGATGTCCTTGTTAAAATACCGATGGCTGCCCTTGTCGCAGTCATGATCATGGTTTCAATCGGGACCTTTGACTGGTCTTCCCTAAAGCGGCTCACTAAAGCTCCAAAGACGGATGCAGCAGTGATGATCGTGACGGTCCTCATTGTTCTTTATACACATGACTTATCTAAAGGGGTATTTGCTGGAGTGCTCTTGAGCATGATTTTCTTCTCGGCTAAAATTTCTAAAGTGGCTGTTGAGAAAACGGAAGACATCCATGCTAAGAAAATCATTTATCGTATCAGCGGACAAATATTTTTCGCTTCGGTTCAGGACTTTGTTTCTAAGTTCGATTTCAAGGAAAAAGCCGAAACGGTCATCATCGATTTTTCCCATTCTAAAATATGGGATGCTTCTGCAGTCGGTGCTGTTGATACGGTTGTCCTTAAATATCAGTTTCAGGGTACACCTGTCCAGGTGCAAGGCCTGGACGAGGAGAGTTCGTTATTGCTTGAAAAACTCGCCACCTCAGAAAGTAAAATATCTTGAAAAAGTATAATTCTGCTGAATAGAAACTTTTCAAACCGACAAAATAGATAACATGAAATATTTCCTTTTGAAAGGAGCGAAAAGCATGACATCCGATCAGGATTATACAGCAGCGAATCTGTCACCAGATTTATTGAATGAACTGAAAAGCTTTGAAAGCAAACTTGGCGAGGAAGCCAATAAAGAACTGATTGTCATCGCCTATGAAAAAGAAAAGGAAACCTTAAATTAAAAAAAAAGACTCAAACACCTTTAAATGGATGGTTGAGTCTTTTTTTGATGTACAGAAAAGGGGGCCCAAAGTATTGAATGGGCACCCCTTTTCCAATATTATTTACTGAATACGTCCGTTAAAACCGGAACGATTTGTTTTTTACGCGATACAACGCCCTCTAAGACGGCAATGTTATTGTTTAATGAAACGTCATATGCCTTTTCCACTGCATCAGCCGCTTTTCCAAGAGCCAAGGCCACAGAATCATTGGTCAAGATATCCGTTACGACGAATAGGAATAAATCCAATTCCTTCACAGCGATGACCGATTCAATGGCTGCTTCTATTTCAGCTTGCTTAGCAAGAACTTCGTTCGGATCTACAGCATTGACCTGAGCTATCTCAACTTTAGCCATTCCCATGGAGAATTCTTTTGCATCAAGAGTGATTAACTGGGCAATCGTCTTGTCGCTCAAGTCAGCTCCCGCCTTCAACATTTCCAAGCCATATGTTTCAGCGTTTACTCCCGCAATATCAGCCAGTTCCATAGCTGCTGCAACGTCTTGCTCTGTGCATGTCGGGGATTTGAACAATAAAGAATCGGAAATTATGGCAGATAGCATAAGTCCGGCGATCGCTTTAGGGACTTCAATGCCGTTTTCTTTATAGATTTTATTTAAAATCGTTGCCGTACAGCCAACTGGCTCCGCACGGTAATATAAAGGATCGCTTGTTTCAAAGTTAGCGATACGGTGATGGTCGATAACTTCCAACACACGGACTTGGTCAATATCTTCTGCACTTTGCTGGCGTTCGTTGTGGTCGACCAGAATCACGCCATCCGCTTCCCCTGCCACTTTTTCCACAAGGCGGGGAGCTTCGAATTTGAATTGGTCCAACGCATATTGAGTTTCACCATTCACTTCACCCAGACGAACTGGTTCAGCGTTGATACCTAGTTGCTTTTTAAGATCTGCATAAGCGATTGCTGAACAGATTGTGTCTGTATCCGGGTTTTTATGTCCAAAAACTAATACTTTTTCCAAGATTTTAACCCCTTTTTCATAAATATTTTTCCGCGAATCCCCTCATCGCAATAAGGGAGACCCACCTTTACTATACACTTTATTTTAACACAAAATCCCGTAAATTCAGTGCTCGAATTACCCATTCCCCAATAAAATCTTTCATTCTCAATCCCTCTACCTTCACTTTGTCAATAGATAAGGGTTGGTTTTTCTCAAATATATTAGTTGAATTATCATCGTATATGGCTTACGATAATATAAGCAGAAATACTAGATATTGATTACACAAACAATACTAATAACTATATATAGAATATTTTATAATCCAAGGTGCCAGTGATGGCTGAAAAGGGAATCCGGTGTAAACCCGGAACTGTCCCCGCAACTGTAAATGTGACGAAATGAGAAACCACTGTATAGCTCTCTCTATACGGGAAGGACTCAAAGTAGGATGATCATGAGTCAGGAGACCTGCCTTGATTTTTTCATGTTTCTTATTCTTCGGGGATTGAGATGATGAAACGATAGTATAATGGCTATTTTTTCATGGTTCTTTTATTCTATCGTTTGATCCGCTCAATCCATTTGGGCGGTTTTTTTATTTTAGCGGAAGTTTACAAGGAGGATTATTAATGACTCAAACATATAACTCTACCATAAGCGAAAATGACACCGAAACGAATTCAATCCAGCTTGAGATGTTATCAAAGGAATTCGAAGGCCGTCTCGATATGGAAAAGTTCAAAAAGCGTTTTATAAAATGGCTTGATCGCAAAAGTGACTCAACCGATGAACAGGCATCAAAAAAACTGATTCAGCTCGCTCTTGAAAGTGTGGATATAGATGCTCCCGATTGGACGTTCGTTGCTGCAGCAGAACTATTGAATACGATGTATAGGGATGCACAGGCAAATCGAGGTTATGAAGGCATGAGTTATGGCCCATTCTATGAACTGATCACGGAACTCTCGCAACTTTCAGAAGGCCAGCGTTATCCCATTTATAAATCAGAACTGCTAGCTTCTTATACGAAAGCGGAAATTGAGGAATTGGGTTCGGTGATCGACCCGGAAAAGGATAAATTATTTTCTTACATAGGCATTTACTTATTAAACGATCGCTACCTAGCCCGCCCAAAAAAAGACAAGGTCTACGAACTGCCTCAAGAGCGCTTCATGATCATCGCGATGGAAATCATGCGAATGGAAAAAACGGAGCATCGTCTTCAACTAATAAAAGAAGCTTACTGGGCTATGTCCAACCTTTATATGACTGTTGCGACGCCTACTCTATCCAATGCAGGTAAAACGCATGGACAGTTAAGCTCTTGTTTTATCGACGCAATTGAGGATTCCATTGACGGCATCTATCTATCTAACTACGATGCTGCAAAAGTATCAAAATTCGGCGGCGGTGTAGGTCTTTACGTTGGTAAGATTCGTTCGCTTGGTTCTGATATCCGAGGTTTCTCTGGAAACAGTTCCGGCACGACTCCCTGGATCCGGCTATTCAACCAGACAGCTGTCAGTGTCGATCAATTGGGGCAACGTAAAGGTGCCATCGCGATTTACTTGGATGCCTGGCATAAAGATATTATGAGCTTTCTTGATTTGAAGACCCAAAACGGGGATGACAGATTAAAAGCCCATGATATTTTTACAGGTGTATGTATTCCTGATTTGTTCATGGAGGCTGTACGCGACAGAAAAGAATGGTATCTTTTCGATCCGCATACCATCAAACAAACCCTTGGATTCTCACTTGAAGATCTTTATGACGAGAAGAAAGGCGAAGGAAGCTTCAGGAATCATTATGCACTTGCTGTCGAGGCCGCAGAAAACGGTACACTTCCAAACTATAGCTTTGAAAAAATCAATGCGATGGACATCATGAAAAGCATCATGATTTCTCAATTAGAAGAAGGCGTACCATATATGTTCTACCGCGATGAAGTGAACCGGAAGAATCCGAATAAACATAAAGGCATGATTTATTGTTCTAACCTTTGTACGGAGATTGCTCAAAACTTAAGCCCTTCGACGATCACGGATGAATATGAAACAGAAGATGGAGATGTCGTTGTGGTCCGTAAAAGCGGCGATTTCGTTGTCTGCAACCTATCATCCATTAACTTGCCCCGTGCGGTGAGCAGCGATGTTTTGGAGAGGTTAATTCCCATTCAGATCCGGATGCTGGATAACGTCATTGATGTCAATAATCTTCCGGTCAAGCAAGCATCCATCTCGAACAAACGTTACCGGGCAATTGGTCTAGGAACGTTTGGATGGCATCATTTACTTGCCACTCAGAATATTTATTGGGAATCGGATGAGGCTGTTCACTATGCCGATGCTTTATACGAAAAGATCGCTTACTTAACAATCAAAGCATCCAACGAGTTGGCCAAGGAAAAGGGATCATACCCATATTTCGAAGGATCCGATTGGCATACAGGGGAATATTTCGAACTTCGTGACTATACAGATCAAAAATGGATGGATTTAAAAGCAGATGTGCAGGAGCACGGTACCCGTAATGGATATTTAATGGCTATTGCCCCCAATTCATCGACTGCTAAAATCGGTAATTCAACGGATGGAATCGATCCTTTGTATGAAATTGAATTTTACGAGGAAAAGAAAAACTTCAAATTCAAGGTGACCGCACCAGGATTGACGCCAAATACGTATGAATATTATAAAAAGACCCGCTTTAATTTGGACCAACTGGAGAGCATCAGGCAAAATGCAGCCCGCCAACGCCATATTGACCAAGCAATCAGCTTTAATCTGTATGTACACAACACAATCAAAGCGAAGGTCCTATTGGATATCCATTTAACGGCGTGGGAATCCGGGTTGAAATCAACGTATTATGTTCGTTCGACTTCTTCCGAATATGACAATGCCTGCGAAAGCTGTTCTAGTTAACGACGATCAAACCCTTAGTAATCTATTCTTAAAGGAGTTTTCACGAATGACCAATCATATAAAAAAGATCCGGATGCTGGAACCAACGCATCCAACTAAAGCGACCGGTGTTTTCAAAGGAGAAGCTTCAGGCTTTCTCCTTTGGAACGATATTCAGTATGAGAAATTCTATGATACCTATACACAGCTCATCAATAACTTTTGGAAGCCTTCAAGCGTGAACATGATTCAGGATAAAAAGCAGTGGGGAGAATTGGACGAAGATATCCAGGACGCTTTTCTTGATATCCTTACGATGATTGCTGGAATGGACAGTCTACAAACGCCTACTTTAGTAGAAATCCTTCGGTATATAAAGGATCCTGCGGCAAAAGCTATCCTGGCAAACATGGCCCAGCAGGAATCCATCCATAATGAATCCTATTCCTATATCCTTGCTTCCCTGATACCGGTAGGCAAGCAAAAACAGCTTTTCGACCGCATTAAAGAACATCCGGAAGTGATTAAGCGTAATCAACCGATCGTGGATGCCTATCAAAAGTTTGTGGACGATCCAAGCCCTCAGCATTTATTCGAGGCACTGATCCATTCAACGAACCTCGAAGGGATTTATTTCTATCTGGCTTTCGCCTTCTATTATAATTTAGGACGCCAGAACCTTATGACCGGCTCGGCGACGATGATATCCTATATCCATCGCGATGAAATGGTCCATTTCGATTTCATTGGAATGCTCGTTCAAATCTTGATGTATGAATATCCAGAGTTAAATAATGAAGAAAACACGAAATTCATCTATAAAACGATTGAAAAAGCCGTCGAACTCGAAAAGGAATGGTCTGAGTATATGCTTGAAGATATCCAAACCAAAGCCGACCTCGATTTGGAAGAGTTCAATGAATACATCGAATATATCGCCAACAAACGGCTTCGCATGCTAGGCCTTGAAAACTTGTATAAAGAGTATAGTGAAAACCCGATGCCTTGGATCAAAACGTTCGATGATGAATCCATCGGCCTTACCAAAACCGATTTCTTCGAACAGAAGTCAAGGACCTACAGTCAAGTAAATGCCAGCAATGGATTCGATGAGCTATAAAGTTGCCATTGTCTATCATTCTGCCGGAGGAAATACAAAAGCTCTTGCTGAAGCCATCGCTTCCCTATTACCTGGAGCTGGACTATATCAACTGCATGAATTCGATTTAGGTACATTGCCCGATTACGATGCATTGATCGTCGGTACCTATACATGGGGAAATGGGGAGCTTCCTGCCAAATCAGCAGCCCTTTACAAAGAACTGGAACAGTTGCCTATTGCTCATCTGAAAACGGGAGTCTTCGGCACTGGTGAAACCAACTATAATCATTTTTGTGGAGCGGTCGATCATTTCCGGGACATGTTATTCGCCAAAAGCCAGTTATTGGTGACATTGAAGATAGAACAGATGTATCAAGAATCAGACTTGCCCAGACTTCAAAAGTTCGCCTCGCTATTCCAGAACTGACTAAAAGGTGATATGCGTTTTCGCATATCACCTTTTAGTATTTTTTTAAAAATTTGTCTCCCTATATCATAGCAGCGGTAAGCATGAAGTATAATGGAATAAAAAGGGGATAATATCCAATGACTGAAAATTTAACCCAGTTCCTGCCTATCCTGTTTATGCTAGTGCTTGTCGTATTCGTTATATTCATCGTTTTTTACCTGGCAGGGCATTTTAATCGTTCTAAACGGATCGAGGAAAAATTGGACAAAGCATTAAGGGAAATGGCCGAAAAAAAAGAAGAATAAACGTGGTTTCCCTTACAGGGGAAAATAAAAAGACTCCAGTATCGGAGTCTTTTTTTATATGTGTTCAATTATTTTTGAACGTTAGCTGCTTGTGGTCCACGAGCGCCTTGCTCGATTTCGAAAGAAACTTCTTGGCCTTCTTCAAGAGTTTTGAAGCCTTCGCCTTGGATAGCTGAGAAATGTACGAATACATCGTCTTGGCCTTCAACTTCGATGAAACCGAAACCTTTTTCTGCGTTAAACCATTTTACTTTACCTTGTACCATGATAGTTCCTCCTGTGTTTGGAAAAATCCATTTTATTACTATTTTTGGTTCTGGATAATGTTTCAAGAGGAATCCTATAACAGTAAATCCTTCTATCAAACTTATTCCGAACAAAAATAATTACTCATATTATATCATGGAAAATCCAAAAAAAACAAGATTATCGCAGTAATTCCACCGACAAATTATCCTAAAATTCTACATTTTCCGCTTCTTGCTTTGACGGAAACCTTCGTCCAATAAGTAGCGCTCCGCCTCTACTGGACTCTCGAAACACTCCTCAAGATTCGAGCCTGAATACACGTTCCAAAGCTGATCTTCCCTTTCAAGTGAAAGCTCTTGCTTTTCACGGCCAATCCATGTTCCTTCCAACCTAGCGAACTCGTTTTCCTCTTCTTCGATTTCAACAGGAGGTTCAGAAAGATAATCCATGCTTTTTTGAATCAATTCTTTTAATTCCGCTTCATTATAGTCACGTATATTGATAAATCCTTTACGGTCAGTATCTTTTTTTCTCATATGCCCAGCGTAAACGAATCCATTTCCATTGGGATGCAAATGCTGAACGACTATCTTTTTCTCCTGGACACTTTCTGGGTAATGGAAATTCACACGCCCCAATGAAACGTCTTTTCGCTGTAATTCCGGAAAAGTTTCAATGATGCTCAATTTTTCTTCAAATGTTAACAAATTTCTTCCTCATTTCATTAGTTCATATTGTTTGTCGATTATAACACAGACTGATAAGAAACAATAATCTCCCTCTTCCTTTATAATGTAATGAAAGGAAGTGATATGATTTGATCATGAAAATTCGGGACTTGGATTCCGATTTTGGCCAGCAGCTTTTTAAACTTCAAAAAAAATCCTATACGGTGGAAGCGGATTTGATCGGCTTTGCCGATATCCCTCCTTTATTGGAAACATATGAACAATTCATTCATTGTAATGAATCGTTCATATGCTTTTTAGAAGGTGATGCCTTAGCTGGAGCGATATCCTATACAATAGAAAATAGACTAATGCGGATTTGCAGAATGATCGTCCATCCCGCTTATTTTCGTCAGGGTATTGCGGATGCCCTTTTGAATGACCTTCAATTACAAGGCGGCTGGGAAAAGATATCCGTTTCGACCGGTAAAATGAACCTGCCTGCACGGAAGCTATATGAAAAAAACGGCTTTACCCATAAAGAAGACATAGAAGCCGCACCTAATCTTTTCATAAGCATATTTGAGAAACAGCATTCATTTTATGTACGTCACGACAAAAAGCATCATGAATGAGATGACGATGATCACAGCAACCCATAGCCAGGCCAATGTCATATTCCCGGAGTCCATGGCGACATATATCGCGGTTGGTATGGTTTGTGTCTGTCCGGGGATGTTTCCGGCAAACATTAGTGTCGCCCCGAATTCCCCCAATGCACGTGCAGAACTCAATATGGCTCCTGTGACGATGGATCTGACTGCCAATGGAAGGGATACAAAAAGGAACAATCTCCACTCGCCCGCCCCGTCAACTCTTGCTGCATTTTCGATTTCTTCATCAATACCTTCAAAGCCTGTTTTAGCGGATTGGTACATAAGCGGAAAAGCTACCACGGTGGATGCAATAACCGCCGCCCACCAAGTGAACATTAAGGGCTGATCAAAAACCCTTTCGATAAATTGGCCTGGTATTCCATTCTTCCCAAAAATCACAATCAATAAAAAACCTACGACAGAAGGTGGCAAAACGAGCGGCAATAAAAATGCTGTTTCCAACAGGACTCTTCCCCTGAATTGCTTTTTAGCCATCATTCGCGCCAGGATAATCCCTAAAATGAAAACAAGGATACCCGCTAGTCCCGCCACCTGTATCGATAGCCTGACAGGTGACCAAAAATCCCCTGTCATGGTATTATCCGCACATCCATGTAAAATATCAGCCTATGCAGGTCCTTGATCGGCCATATTACCGAATCGTTTTTTTTTTCATTAAAGGCAGATTGCATTTCATTTTCTCCCTTTCCTTTTGAAATAACTATTAAGTTTATTTTTCTTGACATCTTGCTGACACATAGGAACGTTAAAGTAAGAGTATCACAAATATAAAAATAATTTCATCCAATAAACTTTTAATTTTGAAGGAGTCGATTTTAAATGGTAACAATTTATACTACTCCAAGCAGTTTAGCCTGTCGTAAAGCAAAAGCTTGGCTTAAGAAAAACGAAATTTCCTACAATGAACGCAACCTWTATTCCCAACCTCTTTCYATTGAAGAAATAAAAGAGATTTTACGTAAAACGGAAGGCGGWACAGATGAAATCATCTCAACCCGTTCCAAAAAATTCAAAAGCCTGAATATCGATATAAATAGTACACCACTTAATGATCTTTGCAAGCTTATTCAAGATAACCCGGATTTACTTCGCCGTCCGATCATTTTCGACTATAAGAACTTGCATGCTGGATATAACGAAGAAGAAATGGGACGTTTCCTTCCAAGGCAGGTCCGTCATGTACAGTTATGGCATGCAATCAGCCAATTGGCTTAATCAGTTAGCATGTACAAGTGCCATAAAAAGGGTTGTCCGATAATGGACAACCCTTTTTTATATCTGATCCGCTTTCTCTATAACGAACGTGAAGGTGGCGCCTCTTTCATTGCTTTCCTTACGCACAAGATCTCACTTTTGCGCTTTTGCTAGCATCTTRCTGAAYGGCAGTCCYARACCTAAACMRCGTAYCTTMWRCTTTTTGTYTTCACCYCGATARAAYGGTTCGAACACATACTGTTGTTCAKGTACAGGAATTAAAATAAYTTTYAAGTTTATTTTTCTTRACATATTGCTGACACAAAGAAACGTTAAAGTATGAGTATAACAAATACACAAAAATAATTTCATTCCATAAACATTAACACTTTGAAGGAGTCGATTTTATATGGTAACAATTTATACTACTCCAAGCAGYTTAGCCTGTCGTAAAGCAAAAGCTTGGCTTAAGAAAAACGAAATTTCCTACAATGAACGCAACCTTTATTCCCAACCTCTTTCCATTGAAGAAATAAAAGAGATTTTACGTAAAACGGAAGGCGGAACAGATGAAATCATCTCA